>NZ_DASRXP010000565.1:0-5497 GCF_035687465.1 Kribbella sp. | reverse complement strand
TGAAGATGTTCGGCTGCAGCATCGAGTGGTACAACGCGGTGTAGAAGGTGGTTCGCTGGTTCTCGCTGCCACCGGTGATCTTGACGTTCTGCAGTTCGTTCTTCCACTGCTTGTAGCCGTCCGCGGCAATCCGGTTCACCGTCGTTCCTGGCTGGATCTCGGTCGCCAGGTTCTTCTCGGCGCCGGCCAGGCTGACATAGGAGATGCCGATCCGCATCCTTACCTTGGCGCCGGGCGCGAAGGTGACGTAGCCGCCGGAGCCCTTACCGGCACGGTCCGCCCCGGTCGCGTAACCCTCGCCGCCGGTGGTCTGCGTGCTGCCGGGGCTGAGGGCCTGGTCCTTCCAGGTGCCGTTGGCAACGATCGGCTGGTCGAAGGACGCGGTGAAGTAGAGCCGGTAGTAGGTCCGCCGGTTGTTGACCCCGCCGTTCGCCCTGCGGCCGCAGAACGCGCCGGTCAGCACGGACCCCGTGACCTCCCGGCCGGCCGGGTCGATGGTGATCTCGGCGTCCTCGCTGCCGTTCAGCGAGTTCGAGGTCCGGAACAGGAGGTTGGCGGCCTGCTCCGTCGGGAAGGCGAAGTCCCCGACGCCCGCCCTGGTGGTGACGGCCAGGTCGGTGGTGACCCCGTTGGCCAGCGTCACCGTGTACCGGCCGGGCTTGGCCGTCTCCTGGGCATGGCTGAAGTTGCTCGCGTACTTCGCATCGCTGGTGTCCGCGGTCGGCGAGGAATCCACCTGACCGGCGTACGGCATGATCGGCACATCACCGGCCGCGCCGGGGTTGCAGCCGGCCCCGTTCACGTGGGTGAGGCTGAACCCCCGGACCCGCGTCGCGTCGTACTGGTAGCCGTTGGCCGCGCCGGTACTGGTCTGGTCGCCTCTGGTACTGGTCGGGCTCCACGAGATCATCCCGAACGGCCGGACCGCGCCGGGCCAGGTGTTCCCGTCCCGCGCCGATCCGATCAGCGGGTCGACGTACGCCGCGGGATCGATCGCGGCCGCAACCGCGGTATCGGCGGGGACAGTCGCGGCCCCGGCCGGGACGGCGGGAAGCAAGAGGGCAACGGCGAGACCGGTGGCAAGCCAGCGCATGAAGAAACCTTCCGTGGGCGGACGGGCTCTGCAACGTTAGAACGCGAGAGTGACCAACGGGTGATCTCCGCGTGTTCCCCCGAGGACATGATCAGAACGCGCTGGCGCTGTCAGCGGGTGTCGTCGAGCAGGCCGGCGTCGTGGACGAGGAGGGCGATCTGGACGCGGTTGTTCAGGTCGAGCTTGGTCAGGATGCGGGACACGTGCGTCTTCACCGTCGGCACGCTGAGGTAGAGCGTCGCGCTGATCTCCGCGTTCGACTTGCCCTCGCCGACCGCGACGGCGATCTGCCGCTCCCGGTCGTTGAGGTCCTCCAGCCGCGCGGTCGCCTTGGTCTTGCGCTGGTCGTGGCCGGATGCCGCGACCCGCGTGATCAGCCGCTTCGTCACGACGGGGGACAACACCGGCTGCCCATTGGCGACCCGGCGGACCGACTCGACGATCTCCCCCGGGGGAGTGTCCTTGAGGATGAACCCGGCCGCCCCCGCGCGCAGCGCGCGCAGTACGTGCTCGTCGGCGTCGAAAGTGGTCAGGATGACGATCTCGGGCGCCTTGGCGCGCGACCGGACCGCCTCGGTCGCGGTCAGCCCGTCGGTACCGGGCATCCGGATGTCCATCAGGACGACGTCGGGCGAGTGTTTGTCGATCAGTGCCTGTACTCCGCTGCCGTCGCTGGCCTCACCCACGACGCGGATGTCCGGAGCGCCACCGAGCATCATCTTCAGCCCGGCGCGCAGCAGCGGATCGTCGTCCACGATCAGGACCCGAATCGTCATGACGGCCACGGTAACCAGGCCGAGATCCGGAAGTCGCCTTCTGCGGTCCGCCCGTGTTCGAGTCGGCCGTCCACCAGGGCGGCGCGCTCGCTGAGTCCGATCAATCCCTGTCCCTGTCCTGATCTCCTGCGGGGTGCCGGGTTCCTGACCTCGACCTCGAGGCCGTTGCCCGGGGCACCGGTCACGCGGATGTTCACCGGCGCGCCCGGTGCGTGCTTCAGCGCGTTGGTGAGACCTTCCTGCACGATCCGGTACGCCGTCCGGCCGACGTGGTCCGGCAAGGTGCCATGGGCATCGAAATCCAGGTCGACGGGCATCCCAGCGCGACGCGAATCCTCAACCAGGGCAGGCAGATCCGCGAACGTCGGCTGAGGTAGCTCGCCCACCGGGGCACGCAGTACGCCGATCACTTCGCGGAGGTCCTGCAGGGCCTGGTGCGCGCTGGCCCGGATGATCTCCGCGGCCCCGGCGACTTCGTCGGTCGTCGCGTCCGGACGGTACGCGAGCGCGCCTGCGTGCACGCTGAGCAGGGACAGCCGGTGGCCCAGTACGTCGTGCATCTCCCGGGCGATCTCCTCGCGGGCTCGCATCTGCGCCTGCTGTGCTTGCAGTTGGGCGACGGTCTCCGCCCGGTCTGCCCGGTCCCGCAGTGCCTGGAGGAGCGTGCGGCGCGAGCGGATGTAGAGACCCCAGCCGACCACGGCGACATACAGGGTCACGACCGTGATGTAGGTGACGATCACAGGATCGTTGTTGGGTCGGATCTCGGTGTAGATCCACAGGCTGAGCAGATTGAAGACCATCAGCCCCAGCGTGACGCGGAGCGGGCAGTAGATGGCCACCGTGATCGTGATCAGCAGCCCTGCCATCGCGGAGGCCTCGGAATAGGTGCCCACGATCGCCGCCAGGATGAACAACTGGATCGGCCAGCGCCGGCGGAACCACAGCAGCACGCACAGCGCCATACCCGAGAAGAGGTCGACGGCTAGGAGCGCTTGCGAAGAGCCGTCGTCCTCGCCGGCGCTGTGCAGCAGGAGTCCGCCCACCACCCCGAACACGAACGCCAGGCTGTCCACGACCCAGTCGCGCACACTGCGCTTGCGCCTGTAGGAAGTGGTCATGAGGTCGAAGATAGTCGCGCGCGCGTGTCGCCGGCGGGTCCTCGCGCCGTCCGGATACCGAAGTCGCGCGGAGTCGAGACTTTGGATGCCGCTAGGTTTGCCCGTATGAGTCAGCTCGCCGTCACCGTCATCGGTCCGGACCGCCCGGGCATCATCGCGGACGTCACCGAGGTCCTCGCCCAGGTCGGGGTCAACCTCGAGGACTCGACCATGACGCTGCTGCGCGGCCACTTCGCGATGATGATCGTCTGCTCGGGTCCCTTCGAGCCGGTCAAGGAGGCGCTGGAGCCGCTCCGCGGTGAACTGGTGATCACCGTGCGGCAGATGGGTCCGGAGACGACTCATGCGCCGATCGGAGCGCCGTACATCCTGAGTGTGCACGGGGCCGACCGGCCCGGGATCGTGTCCGCGGTGACCCGGATGATCGCCTCGGTCGGCGGTACTGTCACCGATCTCACCACCCGGCTCAGTGGCGCCCTGTATGTACTCACGGCCGAGGTGGAGATTCCCCCGAAGGCTGAGCTGGAGATGCTGCAGCGGGCGCTGGAGATCACGGCCGACGAGCTCGGCGTGGGTGTGACGCTGCGCCCGGCCGAGAGCGACGACCTGTGAGCCTCGGCCATCTCAACCAGACCCTCGCGACCTGGAGCCCGGCGCAGCTTGACCTCGTCGGCGATGTCCTGGAGGTGATCCGCGCCCCGCACCCGGTGCTCGCCACCGAGGGCGCGACGGTCGACCCGCTCGACCCGGTGATGATCGCCCTGGCAGCCGATCTGGTGGCGACGATGCGGGTCTCGCCGGGCTGCGTGGGCCTGGCCGCACCTCAGGTGGGCGTGGCCGCCCAGATGTTCGCGCTGGACGTGACGGGCCACCCCAAGACTCGTACGTGTCACGGCGTCTTCGTCCTCTGCAATGCCGTGGTGCTCGAGGCAAGCCGCCAGGAGAAGGCGCGTGAAGGCTGCATGTCTGTCCCGGACCTGACCGGCGACGTGAAACGCGCCACCCGCCTCACTGTCACCGGCACTCTGCCGGGGACCACGGATGAGATCACCCTGAGCACGGACGCCTTCGAGGCGAGGGCGATCCAGCACGAACTCGACCACTGCGCCGGCAAACTCTTCCTTGACCGGGTAGCCGGCGCCCACGCCATCTATCCCCGCCAGGTCTACCTGTAGTTCGGGTTGCCGCGCTGCTTGTAAGGTCAGTGCTTGGCTGTTGGGCCCGGGTGGCGGAACGGCATACGCAGCGAGCTTAAACCTCGCAGCCGAAAGGCATACGGGTTCGAATCCCGTCCCGGGCACGCGCTGGCTGTCCTGTTCTAGGCCCTGGCCCTGGCCCTAGCCTTGGCCTCATGCCGAGGATCTTGGTGACTGGAATGTCCGGCACTGGCAAGTCGGCTGCATTGCGCTTGCTGGGTTTGCAGGGATATCGGGTCGTCGACACTGATACCGACGAGTGGTGCCATTGGGTGACGGACGCCGATGGTTCGGGGGACTGGGTGTGGCGGGAGGATGCCATCACGGCTCTCCTGGCCGAATCCGGCGAAGAAGCCTTGTTTGTGGCCGGTTGCAAGACGAACCAAGGTCGGTTCTACTCGCAGTTCGACCAGATCGTGCTGCTCAGCGCGCCGGCCGAAGTCATGCTGGCCCGCATCGCCGGGCGCACCGATAACCCTTACGGCAAGGGCGACGAGGAGCGCGAGCTGATCCTGCATCACCTGGCCGCGGTCGAACCGCTGCTTCGGGCAACAGCTACCGCTGAGATCGAGACGTCGGTCCCGCTCGACCAGGTCGTCGCCCGCCTCAAGGCCATCGCTGTGGGCGAGTAGGCGCGCAGAAAGCAGACTCCCGCCGAGCCAACCAGATTCGGCCACCTGTATATCCGGTTTGCGGTTCGGGCAGGTGTGACGTTTCCCCTTGTGGATAAGGCCAAGCAGGCCTCTCGCTGGGTAACGCGGACGCGACCAGCTGTAGTAGAATCGAACACATGTTCGCCGCCAATGACCCCGACCACGACGCCCCAGACGTCGCTGGCACCTCAGATGTCGCCGACACCCCAGCTGTCGCCGATGCGCCAGGGATCGCCGGTGCGCGAGGGATCGCCGGTGCGCGAGGTGGCGCCTCTGCGGAGGATGTCGCCGACGGGCGAGGTGTCGGCGATGCGCGAGGTGTCGCTGGTGTCGGCTCTGCGGAGGATGTCGGCGATGCGCGAGGTATCGCTGGTGTCGCCGACGCCTCAGTGGTCGCCGACGGGCGAGGGGTCGCCGATGCGCGAGGGGTTGCTGGTGGCGCCGATGTGGTGGGTGTCGGTGAGGTGTGGGATATCGGGGGTCTGGATGCGGCTGGGACGTTGGCTGCGGCGGCTCGGTCGCATGCGGAGCGGATCCAGTCCGAGGTTGATCTGCTCCGGTTGGGGCAGCATTTCGCTGATCTGCACCCTGGCCGGGCCCGGTACTGTCCCGACGGGTTGTCCGCTGCCGACCTCGATCCGCGGCGGCTCCCGGGCCG
>NZ_DASRXP010000564.1:0-13502 GCF_035687465.1 Kribbella sp. | reverse complement strand
CCCGCACCCGCCGCTCCTGTCCCAGCACCGGCTCCAGCCGCCCCAGCACCGGACTGCTCGCCCGCGGCACCAGATCCACTGGAAGTCCCCGTGCCACTCGGCCCGGCAGCTTTCGCTCCTGTACCCGTTGACATGCTGTTCCCGGCCCCCGGGCCATCCCATTTCAATTCCTGTCCTGCCTCCAGTAGCTGTGGCCCGGTGATGGTGTAGCGCTCAGCCAGAGTGTTCAGGTCAGCTCCTGCCTTCTGCACGATTGGCTGACCCTGGGCAACGAATTCCGCCTCGAGGGCCGCAAGATCCGCGGGGAGGACGTAGGCAAGAGCTGCCTGATACTTCTTCATCAGTTCGTCGATCTGGCCCTTGGCAGTAGCGGTCGCGGTAGCTGTGGCTCCGATCGCCTCGGACATGGATGTGAGTGCGCTGGGCGCCCTGGTCGTGCTGTCGCGTGAGGCGGCGAGTGAGTTGGTGGAAGCCTGCTGGGCCTGGTCGAACAAGGACGAGTCGGCAGGGCTCTTCCAGGAGCCCAGCAGATCCCTGCTCAGCTGAGGAAAGGTCGCGAGCACGTCGTCGAGCGCGGTCGTCGACTTGGTCCACATCGTTGCCGACGTCGCGAGCTGTCCTTGGACTGCCTTCTCGGACTGCGCGATGGTATCGATCTGGGTCATCGCGGTCTGCAGCGCTTCCATCGTCGTGGCTGCATTCGCGAGAGAGGTGTAGTCCATGGCGATCAGTTGCCTTTCTCAAAGATCGGGTTGACGGCTGTTGGACCGTCGTGCGGTTTCAAGAGGGCTTGCATCCGGCTGTTGGTCAGTTGGATGAGGCCCAGGTGCTCCTGCCCGATCGCGGAGACGGCCGTGCGGTAGCCCGTCAGGCCTTCCGACGTTTTCGACATGTACTGCACCAGCAGCTCCCGGGCTGCTCGCTCGTTCTGCAGGAAGGCCTGTCCCTCCTCCATCGTTCCCGCCGTGCCCGAAGAGGCGGAGTTGCTCGCAACCTCCCCCATCGTGGTGTTGAAGGCGCTGGCGATCCCGTCCATGCTCGAGCCGAAGTGGTCGAACGAGTCGGTGTTCGTGACGTTGATGTCGCCTTGTGGCATCGATCCTCCTTGGTCAGCAGCGGTGTGACCCGCTCGTGGTGTCGTCTCAGCCGGCCGGTTGGTCGTCCGAAGGTGGGTGGGTGAGCTGAATGAGTTGGCTGTTGCCCTGGCGGTTCACCAGATAGCCGCGCCCAGGCGGCATCGGCTGTGCTCGGAGACCACCCAGCAGTGGGCCCTCGTCACGACTGCCCGACAGCAACAGGCCCGGCGAACCCATGTCGCGGATGCGCGCCAGTACAGGCTCGAAGAGACCGCGCATCGCGCCACCGGTTCGGCGTGCCGCGAAGATCCGCAGCCCGATGTCGCCGGCATGCGGAATGAACGGGAGCAGTGGCATCAGCGGATGAGCCTCCGACGAGGCCACCAGGTCGAAGTCGTCGATGAGCACGAAGATGTCCGGCCCTTGCCACCACGAGCGGTCCCGCAGTTCCTGGGGCGTCACCTCCGGGCCAGGTAGCCGTGCTTCGAGGAGCTGGACCACGCCGCCGATCAGGTTGGCCGTCACCTGGTGGTTCGTGCCGTAGCCGACCAGGTGCTCGCCCTCGATGCCGCCGAGCAGACTCCGGCGGTGATCGATGACCAGCATCCGCGCCTGCTCTGGCGGGTACGTCTCCTGGATCCGCGCGGCGAGCGTACGAAGGAAGCCACTCTTGCCGGACCCGGTGTCGCCGAGCACGATGAAGGTGGGATTGGCCGCGGGATCGAGCAGGACCGGTCCCAGGCTGCGTTCCGCCACGCCGACCGCCAGCCCGGCCTGGAGTGAACTCGCGCCCGACACGGTCTCGTAGGGAACATCCGGCGGGAGCAGTTTGATGGTCGGCGCCGGCGCGTCGGGCCAGGCCGCGCGAACACTCTGCACCAGTGCGGCGAGGCCGACCGACACCCGTTCCGCACCGGCCGGCTCGCGCAGGCGTGGTGTCGCGATGAGGAAATGGTGCTTGCCGCTGGTCACGCCCCGGCCGGGCGACCGCTCCGGGACCTGGATCGCGGCTCGCCGGTCGACCAGTGAGTCGGTCGGATCACCGAGCCGCAGTTCCAGTTTGGTGCCACACAGATCCCGGACATTGGTGCGCAGATCGAACCACCGGGCCACGCTCACCATCAGGTGCACACCATAGGCCAGCCCTCTGGTCGCGATGTCGGCCAGCAGCGGCTCGAGATCCTCGAAGTCCTTGCGAATCGTCGCCCAGCCGTCCACCACCAGGAACACATCGCCGTACTGCGAGTCCGCGTGTTCGCCCCGGCGGCGTTGTTCGCGGTAGGCCTCCATGCTGTCGACCCCGGCCTGCGAGAAGGCGCTCTCCCGGGCCGCGATGATGCCGACGATCTCGATCACGGTCCGGCGGACCGCGTTGATGTCCTGCCGTCCCGCGACGCCGCCGACATGCGGCAGATCGCGGAGCCCACTCAGTGTTCCGCCGCCGAAGTCGAGACAGTAGAACTGAACTTGTTGCGGGGTGTGGGTCAACGCGAGCCCGGCGATCAAGGTGACCAGCGTCGTACTCTTGCCACTCTGCGGGGAGCCTGCCACTGCCACGTGGCCGGCGCCTGCCGACAGATCGACGAACAGCGGATCACGCCGTTGCTCGAGCGGCCTGTCGACGATACCGGCGATCGTGACGAGTCCTCCCGGCCGCACCGCGCCGCCTGATCCCTGGTCTCCGGGCAGCAGAGCTCCCAGCGGAGGAGGAGCATCCAGCGGCGGCAGCCAGATCTGGTGCGCAGGAGTTCCCTTGCCCTCGAAACGATCGACCAGGACGTCCATCAGGCTCTCGCCGATCGCCTCGTCGAAGACGCCGTCCGGATCGGGTGCCGTCTCCTCGGACTCGTCCTCGACCGCGGCTGCGACGTACCCGCTGGAATAGTCGAGGAGCTCCAGTGAGTCGTCGGCGGTGACCGGAAACGCACCGGGGGCCGGCCGCCGATGAAGGCCGGAGACGTAGGCCGAGCGGAACCGGTCCATCTGCTCGGTGCCGACGCGCAGGAAGCCGTGGCCCGGAGCACGGGGCAGGTGGAAGGCGTCGTTGACCCCCAGCACGGTACGGCTGTCGATGTCGGAGAACGTCCTCAGCCCGATCCGGTAGGACAGGTGAGCCTCCAGCCCTCGCAGCCGCCCTTCCTCCAGGCGCTGGCTGGCCAGGAGCAGGTGGACGCCGAGCGAGCGCCCGACCCGGCCGATCTGGACGAACATGTCGATGAAGTCCGGGCGGGCGGTGAGCAGTTCGCTGAACTCGTCACAGATCACCAACAGGGTAGGGACCTCGTCGAGCGGCGCACCCGCGGCGCGGGCCTTCTCGTAGTCCCGGAGCGAGGAGAAGTTGCCCGCGGCCCGGAGAAGCTCCTGCCGTCGTAGCAGTTCGCCGTTGATGGCGTCGGCCATCCGGTCCACCAACTCGAGTTCCTCGGCGAGGTTGGTGATGACGGCACTGGTGTGGGGCAGCTTGTCCAACCGGGTGAACGTCGCGCCACCCTTGAAGTCGACCAGGGCGAAGTTCAGCGATCGCGGCGGATGAGTGATCGCCAGCGCCAGCACCAGGGTGCGGAGCAGTTCGCTCTTTCCGGAACCGGTCGCTCCGATCAGCAGGCCGTGCGGCCCCATGCCTTCCTGGGCGGACTCCTTGAGGTCCAGCTCGATCGGCAGCCCGTCCGCCCGCAGACCGAACCGGACCCGGAGCCGGTCACGGCTCGGCCGCGGCAGCCAGGTGTCGTCCGGATCGAAGTCGAACGGATCACCGAGGTCCAGCAGTTCGGCGAGTCCCAGGTCCGCGCTGAGAGGCTGCTCGCCGTGGGTTCCCGCGGTCAGACGGAGGGGGGCCAGTTGCCGGGCCAGTCCCTCGACCGTGACGATGTCCAGGCCGTCGGCGTGGCCGAGCCGTTGGTCCCCTTCCATCGTCTCGGCCGAGAGGTTGCCCTCGGCATCGATATCGAGGCTGATGGCGCTGGAGTCGATCGCCCGGGGCGGTGGGAAGGTCAGATCGAGGAGTGTGACGCCTTCGAGGCCGGCGCCGACCAGCAGGTGGTCGGATCCATCGGTGTCACCACCGTCGATGATGACGACCAGGTGCGGGCTGCTGATCCCGCCGCCGCTGTCCGGATCGAACCGCGGCCGGTTGGTCAGCAGGTCGTCGAGCATCGCCTCGAGCGCGGCGATCGAGGGAGCGATCAGCCGCAGCGGACCCAGCGCGTCGCTCCGCTCCGGATGCAGGGCATGCGGCAGCCACTTGGCCCAGTCCCAGTCCGCGCGCCGGTTCGCGTCGGCGCAGATCGCGATCCGCAGGTTGTCCGGAGCATGCAGTGTCACCAGCTGGGCGACCATCGCCCGGGCCAGGGCGGTGGACCGGCCGCCGTCCCCCGGCAGATAGATCCGGGCGAATCCCGTGACCGCGATGGCGAGCGGTAGCTCCGGCACCTTCGCGTACGTCGACACGAAGCGGCGAAGGGCGAGCGCCGACAGGGGTTCGAGCCGTTCGAGTGGCTGGGTGTCAGGGGGCACGATGGCGGTCGCCGGCCCCTGGGGACCGACGCCGATCCGGGTCACCCCGAAGTCGGAGTCGTCCTGCCGACGCTCCCACAACCGATAGCTGCCTGCCAGTGCCCACAACGAACCGGGGTCGGGGTGAACATAGCTCAAGGCGTCGCGCTGCTGGTCGATCGAGCGGCCCAGCCGGAGCCGCTGCTGCGCGAGGTGGCGCAGATAGCTGCGCCTGGCCTGACCCATCTCGGCCTTTCCCGATCCGCTCCGGGTGACCAGGGTGACCACGACCATGCCGACCATGGCCAGTCCGAACAAGCCGAAGACCACATAGCGCAGGCTGCTGGCGATGCTGCCGGACAGCATCAGCATCATCGCGCCCATCATCGCGACCATCGGCAGCACCATCAGCATCTGTGCCCATTGCCGGCCGCCGGGCTCCGGCACCTCAGGGGGTGCCTCGAGCAACAACTCGCCACTGGGCAGCTCCGGAACTGGGCGCCGCATCGGCCGCCGGACCACCATTGTTGCCATCGCCGGGTTCCTCCCACGAGATCGATCTGATCGTGATCATCACCCGCTGCGGCCGCCTCGCGGGGCCAGTGGCAGGAAGGTGTCGTCGACGGTTCCGCCGCCCGGTCGCTGCCTACGGTTTCGGCGAAAGCTCCAGAACAAGAAGGGAGTGAGTGATGTCCACCTTTATCCAAGGCCTCACCGACCAGATGGCCCACCACGCCAATCAGACGATGGCGTACGGCGATCTGCTCGGCACGAACGGCACTCGTGTCAGCACCACGAGCGCGGATCTCGTCGGGCCGTCCTGGCGTGGTCCGGCTGCCCAGAGCAATCTCCAGGGCTCTGACAACTGGGTCCAGGCCGCGAACCTCAAAGGCCGGGATCTGGCGCACCGGCAGGGAGAGGGCGGTCAGCGGATCACCGGCCACTACGAGCAGCACGGATCGTACATGCTGCAGCAGTTGTCGTCCGTGTCCATGCCGACCGCCTGATCGGCGGCGGCACCGAGAGAAAGGAAACCCCCGATGACCGAGATCTTCCAGCAGTTCGGTGGGATGACGGACGGCGCACTGTCCTACCGCAACGCGGCACAAGAGCGGATGACCGCCTCCGAGGACCACGTCAGTCTGGTGCGTGGCCTGGAGAGCGGAGCGTGGATGGACCCCACGTACGACGACTACTTCGTCAGCGCCAAGTTGGGAACCGACATGACCCACCAGCACGGTGTCGATCTCAACAACCGAGGCACCGTCGTGGACCAGTGCGTGATGGACGGTGAGAGCACCCTGGCAACCACTCGGGGAATCGCCCAGAGTCTCGTTGTCTGATTGCCGACTCGCACTCGTCGAACCACAAGGAACCCCCGGCCATCAGGCCGGGGGTTCCTTCCGTTCCGGGGTCAGTCCGAGCGAGTGAAGAGGTATTCCGGCGGCAGGTCCGCCGCGACGGGGCGGCGGCTCCGGCCGATGGTCGTTCGGCTCGCGGACCAGCGCCGGCGTCGGCCGGCGACCAGGAGCGAGCTGAGGATCAGGGTCAGCAGGGTTCCACCGACAGCGAGTGCGGTCATCTCCCGCGCGTTCAAACCGGCCGACCGCCACCAGGCCGAAACCGCCAGTTGGTGTTCGTCGGGCGGCGGCAAAGTCATCGGCGGGATCGCCCTGGCCGCGGTGCCGATCATCCCTTCCGTCACGGCTCGATAGGGATCCACGATCCCCGCCCCGTACTGCGTACTCTCACTTCCGCCGCGGGCCGGTGTCGCGGTGGCCATCAGCCGCTGGATCACCTGCGGTGCGGTGAGCCTGGGCCAGGCCGCCCGCACCAGAGCGGCCGCGCCGGCGACGAAGGGCGCGGCGAAGCTGGTGCCGTCGACATAGGCGTGCCCGGTCTGTCTGGTCGCCGCCAGAACCGCTGCACCAGGTGCGACCAGGTCGACGTACGGGCCGATCTGAGAGTTCTGCTGTCGCGCGCCGGCGTTGGTGATCGCACCGACCCCCAGCACTCCGGGGTACGAGGAGGGATAGGACGGAAGCTGCCCGCTGTCGGCGTCCTGCTGGTTGCCGACGGCAGCCACGACCACTACGTCCCGCTTCACCGCGTACGCGATGGCCTGCCGGACCGGTGCTTGGTCACGGTCCCCGGACATGGACAGGTTGATCACCCGGGCGCCCTGGTCGACGGCGTACCTGATGCCCTTGGCAAGGATTGCCGGATCGATGATCTCGGTCTGGCCGGAATCGCCCGTCTCGCGTTCGCTGACCCGGACGGGAAGGATCCGGGCACCCGGTGCGACGCCGGCGAAGCCCACGCCGGTCGCGGTGTCGGCGGCGATGATACTGGCGACTCCGGTCCCGTGCGAGACACAGTCGTAGTTGCCCGGCAACGTTCCGACCAAGTAGAAGTCGCGGCCGCGCAGCACCTTCCCGGCGCGGCGGAGCTGGGGGTGGTCGGCGTCGACGCCGGAGTCCACCACGGCGACGGTGACACCGCTACCGGTGCTGAAGGGCCAGGCTCGCTGCGGCTTCAGCAGTTGTTGTGCCCACGGAAGCAACGGCTCCGTACGCCGGCCGGGCTCCGGACGGCTGCAGGCGCCACGTGGAGGGGCGGCCGCCGCCGGCGCGACCACCGGAGCTCCGATCACCAGCGTGGTCATGGCCAGCGCTGTCACGAACCGTTTCGCGGACTTGTTGCTCACGGGATCGAGGGTGCTCGATCGATCGCCGTCCCCAGCGATCGTGGCCGGAAGAGGTCAGCACGCCGACAGCCACCAGGTCCCGGCCTTAACTGGTGCGCACCAGCGAGCGAGGAGGCCGGATGAGTCCCCGTGAGCACGATGCCACCGGTGACCGGGCGTTGCTCGGCAAGCTCGAGGAGATCGAGCGTGACGCACAGCGGATCCGCCAGGCCGTGATGGATTCGACCGGAACGGCGGAGTCCACCGACGGGCTGATCGAAGCGACCGTCGGTGCACACGGCGAGCTGTTGGACCTGGTGCTGGATCCGCGGATCTACCGCACCCAGGACGCCGACGCCCTGGCCGGGCAGATTCGTGCGGCCGTCAACGAAGCCGGCCTCGACGCCCAGGAGAAGCTGCGCCGGGACCTCACGCCGCAGCTGCCGCGGACGGGGCCTGGAGCCGGCCGGCTGACCTTCGAATCACTCCTGCGCCAGTTCGGTCAGCTCGACGACAGGCCGGTCCGATGAGCCCGCAGTCGATCAACTTCGGTGGCGTCGGCGACATCGACATGCTCCCGGCCGAGACCCATGAGGCGGTCAGCCGAATCTTCCAGGCCGGCGGCATCTTCGGGGATCGGTGGAAGGCTCTCGGCCCCGCGATCGACGCCGACGAGCAGATCGTCAACACCGGATTCGATGAGCTGAGCAGCGCGTTCCGAACCCAGTACAACGCCATCAAGCCTCAGCTGCAGCAGTTCAGCGACCAGGTCCAGCCGAAGCTCGAGGAGGTGGGCACCGCAGGCAACGCCATCGTGGTCCGGTACCTGGAGCTGACGCAACAGCAGGTCGACCGGATGCGATCACTCAAGTGATCCCTGAGCCGACCACCGAACTCTGGTCGTGGCTGCGATGGGCCTGGGACACCCTCATCTGGTGCCCGGCGGACGAGGACGCCGCGAAGCGGATGGGTGACGCGTGGCAGGAGTGCGCGGCGGCTCTGCGTGCCACCGTTGATCAGGCCGATGCTGCGAACAAGCAGCTACCGGGAGTCTGGCGGGACGTACCAGGAATCCTGTACCAGCGAAAACTTGACCGGACGCTGAACAGCGATGGCTACCGGGCTGTCATCCCGGCCATGGAGGAGATGGCGAAGCTCTGCCATGACTTCGCCCTGCAAGTGGCCTCGGTGAAGCACCAGATCTACGCCGAACTGGCCCTGAACGCGTTGGAGTTCGCCGCCACCTTCGCGCTACCACCAGGCCTCGGCGACCTCGCTCGCCTCCGACTGATCGTGTCCGTCGGCACCAAGATCGTCAACGTGATCCGGGGCGCTGCCGCGGCTTTCGGACGGAGCGGGGCCTTGGCAGGCCGGATTCTCAGTACTGTCCTTGGCCAGACGCTCGAGGGAGGAGCCGCGGATATCGCGGCCCAGACCATGGACAAGATGGGGGGATTCCGGAAGGACTACGACTGGAAACAGACCGCGGTCAGTGCGGCCGGCGAGGTGGTGGGCGCGGGAGCGAGCCGGGTGATCGCGCCGATCGGGGTGGTCGGTTCAGCCCCCGCGGGACTGGTTGCCGGCGCACTGAGGCGTGGTGAGGGTGGCACCGAGCTGTTCGAACAGAGTGGCCACGCGTTCGTCGTGAACGGGATCACCTCGCCAGTGGTCGGGACGGCCGTCCAGGCCGTTGCTGATGGCAAGCTGTCGGAGGTCGGGCCGGGGGAGTACCTGAGCGCCATCGGCACCCAAGGGCTGATGTCCGGTGCGCTGGGCAGCTCGCGGATCGTCTCGGGGCACGCCGGCGAGACACTCGGCGCAAAGTGGATCAATGCCGTCAACGGCCCGTCCACCCCTGCGGTCGACAGCCCGGTCGTCCCACAGCCCACCGATCCACCCGGCCCGCCTCCACCCGCCCCGGCCGATCCCGCAGGATCCACGGCAGGAGCGGGAGCGACTTCGGATACTGGCCACGCAGGTCCGGTGAGCTCGGGCGGACAAGGTACCGGCACCAGTGGAAGTGACGCGGCGGGGGGAGCCACCGGGGCCGGCACGGCCGGTGCGAGTTCAACAGGGACCGCCGGCGCCGGAGCTGGAGGTGCCGGAGCTGGAGGTGCTGTCACTGGGGGTGTAGGCACGTCGTCGGGCTCGTCAGCGGGAACGGCCGGCGGATCTTCGGTCGACGGTGGCGGTCGCCCACCCACGGCTTCGCCGACTCACGGTGCCCCGGGGGCTGATGGTTCGGCAAATGGCCACGCAGGAAGACCAGCCGGCCAGCAGACTGCGACTGAGCAGCACCGTGCTGATCCGAGCCAGGAACAGCACGCCGAGGGCCACGAGGAGGACCAGCAAGGCAGGATCGACCAAGCAGGTGCCGACCATCAGCAGGACACCGCCGGCGACCAGATCCCTGGTGACCAGGGCGCCGATGGTCAGACCGTCGATGGTCAGGGCGACGGTGGCGATCAGCAGAGCGTCGCCGAGCAGGTTGCGAGCGACAACGGCAATGTCAGCGATCATCAGGGGCCTGGTAGCGAGCAGGTGCCTGCTGGTGAACAAGGTGTCAGTCAGCAGGATGCTGGCCAGCAGGGGATGTACTCAGGCGTGGTGGCGTCACCGGCCGGGACGCAGGTGGGCCACGGGCTCGCGCACACGGCTACTTCGTCGACCTCCGGCAACCCCGCGCACGCCGTACCGGGAACAGCACAGAATCCCGGCGGCCGGACGAAGGATTCGGACTCCAAGGCAACAGACCCCGAGCACGAGAACCCCGACCAGCAGAGCGAAACGAGTCAGCCGGCCGAATCGACAATCGGCCCAGCGACAGCCTCCAAAGAAGCCGCTGATCCGGAAGGTGAGTCTGGAGGGCGGGGGCCGGTTGATCCGCCGGATGCACCGGGAGATGGCGCGGCGGTGAGTGGGCCCGATGGGTTTGGGTGGTTTGATCCGTCGTCGCCGGAGATTGCAGCTGATCAGCAGCAGGCGTTGGGGCCGATCCATGACTCGACTCCGCGGGACTACCGGGAACACGGCGCGATGGCTTTCGGACTCGCAGGGGCGGCTGCGATCTGTGCAGGCGCATCTGGTTCGTGCTTTCGACGGTTCGGGGCGGACGTCGGCGGACGAGGCAGCGCAGGAGGCCGCGGGGCATCGTGGGATCGCCGGTGACGAGGGTGGTCATGCGCTGGCGTGGCGGTTCTTCAAGGAGACGGTGCTCGAGAACATCTTTCCGCAGAACAGGAACCTGAACCGCAGCGCATTCAAGGAGGTCGAGAACGAATGGGCGGCCTGGCTCAACGCCGGCTTCGAACTCGACGTCGCTGTCAGACTTCCACCCGGCCAGGCTCGCCCCGACAGCGTGACGGTCACTTACGAAGTCACCGATCCGCGGACCGGTCGAACAGTGTGGGCCAGTGGCCGGACGTTCATCAACCAGGCCGGCCAGGCGTTCAGCCGGTACGAGAGCCCGTCGATCAACAGGTTCCGCCCTGGCCGTCCGCAGAACCTCTTCGAGCCATCGGTGATCAGCTCGGCAGCAGCCGATTCCAGCACAGCTGTCGACGGGCCGGAGAGCGCACGCCGTCGACCGGAGCGCTTCTTGCAGGGGTGGGTGCTGGTCAGTGCTGAGTCGGCGCGGGCGATCGTCAGGCCGGAGGTGCTGGCGGCGGCCGGAGTTGCCCAGGTTGTTGACGAGGGCAACGGTGTCTACGAGGTCACGGCGCTTGATGATCGGACCTACCGGCTGATCAAACGGGTTGGTCCGCTGACTGAAGGCACGGTCGCGGAATACGTCGCCGTGCCTGGGGCTGAGCCGACTGCGGAGGTGACTCTGTCCGATCGGCTCGCGCACACGGAGATCGCGCCGGTGCTCGCGCGGATCCTGGCCGAGACCTCGAAGGCCAGTCTGGATCCGACGGCGGCGCAGCTCACCGGTGGCCCGGAGTACAAGATCCTGTCGCCGGCCGGCGATTCGCGTCATGACCCGGAGCTGAAGGCCGAGGATCACGGTGATCTCGCCGAGCTCCGTCAGCAGGCCTTCGCGCATGAACAGTCCGCGGCGATTCGCCGTACCGAGTTCCGCCGGGTGCTCGCCGATCGGATCGCCGCCATGAGTCTGGGCGACAAGCAACCGAATGCGGAGTTGCTCAGAACCATGCTCAGCACGGATGACCGGACATTGGTGGAGCGGTTCCAGGATCGCCAGTCGCCGTTGGACGATCGGGTCTCGAGGGCGGCGTACTTTGTGAAGGCGGTCAGGTCGTCCGGCTGGTCCGCTCTGGTGATCGGTGCCGTCGGCTTCAGCGAGACCGGCGACTGGCGGGTCGGCCTCGCGCTGGCGGCGCCGACGATGGTGAACTCTCTCGTCGGATCGCTGCGCGAGCGCTGGCTGGACTCGAAGAAGGAGGTCGGCAAGAAGCCCGCGTATGACGCCGACCGGGCGGTCCGCGAACGGGAGTATCCCGGACTGAAGGGGCTTCTGGACGGCCCTGCAGCAGGTCCTGCTCCGCCGGCCGTGAAGATGCCCCGGGCAGCAGGGCAGCGATACTACGTCGCTCGGCATCTCGTACCGGCCGTGGCGGCGACGGGCGTGGCCGGAGTGCTGACGCTGGTCGGTGTCCCGGCGCTGTCGACCGCATTGGTGATCGGCACGTCCGCGGTGGCGAAGGCATTCGCGGAGCGGCTGGTCGACAGGAAGAAGTTCGACTTCCGCCTCGGCCGGGTGGACAGCGGTCTCCGGTCGGACCTCGAGAACAGCGAGTCGTTCCAGAACAAGCTGATCGCTTCGCTGGACAGCTATCAGCAAAGGCTGGGGCGGTTGCAGTCGGTGCTGGCGGGGACGACCGATGCCGAGCAGCGAGCCGACCAGCAGCCAGGGGAGATCGTGTCGCCGGGGATGCCCCCGCTGTCGGTTCATGCCTTGGCCCAGGCCATCGACAACGTCGCGGCGGCGATGAGGCGAGTCGTGATGGGCGGTCAGAAGGGTGCGGCCGTCGACACGCCCGAGCTGGCGCGACACCTCAGCCAGCAGGTGGAGGGAATCCTCAACGCGATCGGTCCCGCGATCACGGGTGGACTGCTGGGTGCGGTCGGCGACAAGTTCTTCATGAACCGCGAGGAGGCGGCGAACGACGCCCAGAAGGGCTGGGACAAAACCGAGGTTGAAGCAAGGCGGGGTGCTGCGCTGCTCGAGGCACTCCGCGAGCCGATCCTCGAGCTGCACCAGGTGGTTCAGGATCTCGAACTGCTCGTCAGCCTCGAACATCCCGGCGCCACCCCGGATCTCACCGACCGCGCCGCCGACCTTGCGAACTCCGCGCCGCCGCCGGGCCCGCGGCCGTCTGGCCAGTCGCGGTTCTGGGTCTATGCGGTCCAGGTCTCGGCGGCGGCGATCGGCGGCGCGACCGGCATCGTGGCGCTCGACCAGATCTTCGACCTGCCCAGCCTGAGTGTGGCGCTCACCCTGGCTGGTGTCGGAGGCGGTCTGACCGGAACTCCGGTGGCGAGGTACTTGTTCCGCCGCGCCGAGATCAACCGGAAGGATCATCTTGCGGTTGCCCTGGGCAAGCAATTGGTCGATCCGGCGCAGCTGATCCAGCAGCGTGCGATCGCCAAGTACCTCATCCAGCAGATGCGACTCCAGGCTGAACACCTGCGGGAGCTTCGCAACCCGGCCGTTCAGACGGTTGCCGACGTATCGCCTACTGATCCTGACTACACCGATCGGATCCGCGCGGCGGTCGAGCGGGCCCACACCGACAACCTGCCGCCGGGACAGCCGGAAACCGATAGTGACTTCGACGTACGGCGTCAGCGCGTGGCTGAGCTGGCGCGAATCGAGCGGTTGGCCGCAGACCTCGACTGGCGCACCTTCGATGATCCGAACAGCACCGAGTCGGCGGGCGCGCGGTCGCGGCTCGCGCATGCCATCAACCTGTATGAGCAGATCGCCGATTCTGACGGGGCAACCAAGACCTTCCCTGATCCGGCCACGGTGTCGCCATCAGCCGCTCACCGAGTCACTGGTGGTCCGACCGATCAGATCCGCGCGGGAGTCGCCCAAGCGATCGGCCGCCTTCTCGCCGAGCCGGCCGGCAAGCCGCTGCTGGTCGAACGCCTGACCGCGCTCGAAGAAATCGCCCACGCTACCAACGCGGTCGACCACCACGCCGACTACGCAACCACCGGCCGCGGCACAGCAGACTCGCACGCCCTGCTCCAGCAAGAACTAACCGACAAGATCGCCACCT
>NZ_DASRXP010000563.1:0-3189 GCF_035687465.1 Kribbella sp. | reverse complement strand
TCCACCAGCAGTGCCGGAGCCGCGGTGACCCCCCAGCCGACTGCAGAGCAGTCCGTGCCGCCGGGCGATCCGACCACCACCCCGTCAGCGCCCGAGCCCGCCGTCACGACCAAGCCGACCCGGGCCGGCACGCTCGAACCGATCACGTCCAAGTCGGTGCCGGTTTACTGGTTGGGTGACTCGGTCGGCGCCACCACCGGCCCGAAGGTTCGGCTCTACCGGACGTTCACCGAGATCAAGGGCCGTCCGGCGTTCGAGGCGCTCCAACTGATGACCGCCGCCAAGTCGGACGACCCGGACTACCAGTCCCCCTGGGTGGGCGCGACCGTCGGTTCGGTGAGTCGTTCCGACGGCTTGATCACCGTCGACTTCAAGCAACTGCCCAAGCAACGCCTGACGTCGGACGTGGCCGGCGTCGCGCTCCAGCAACTGGTCTACACGGTCCAGGGCGCGATGCAGCTGACCGAGCCGGTCGAGGTCACCGCGCAGGGAAAGCCCGCCACCCAGCTGTTCGGCATGGAGGTCAAGCAGCCGCTGAGCCGGGCGAAGACCCTCGACGTCCAGGCCCTGATCTGGGTCGAGTCCCCGCGCAACGGCGCGGTCGTGCGCACCCCGCTCAAGGTCAGCGGGATCGCGGCCGCGTTCGAGGCGCAGGTCAACTGGCGGATCACGTCCGAGTCCACCCGGCAGGTGGTCGCCGAAGGTCCCGCCAGTACGAAGGAAGCCGGCATGCTGCTGCCGTACTCCTTCACGGTGAAGGCGCTCCCGGCCGGCAGCTACCGGCTCGACGTCTTCGAATTCTCCGCCGAGGACGGCCGCCAGACCTCCACCGACAGCAAGACCATCTACGTCAAGTAGCTCAGCGGATGAAGGTGAAGAGCCGTCGGCCGGTGAGCAGCGGCTTCGGCTCGGCGGTGAGGCGGTGTACGCCGACGGACCAGGTGACGTCCTCGGGCGTGTCGAGGGAGACCTGCTCGAAACCGGCCTCGGTGAACCACTTGTGGATCGACGGCAGTAGGTCCGGCTTGCTGACGCTTTCCTCGCCGCCGGCATGGTCCGGTCTGCCGCGGGTCCAGATCACCGAGGCGCCCGGCGTACAGAACTGGGGCAGGGCGTGGATCGTCGTCTCGATGTCGGAGTCGGTGATGTTGCCGAACACCCCGCAGAACAGCACGAGGTCCGCGGGCACGGCGCCTGCGTAGCTGTCGGTCACCCCCGCGTCGCCCTCGACCACCTCGACCCCGGTCAGCCCGTTCACCTTCGCCGCGGCCCGCGCGATCGCGACGTTGCGGTGATCCAGCTCGACCAGCCGAGCGGCGACCTCGCCGCGGCCGGGGTGCGTAGCCAGCACCTCCAGGAGGTCCCGGCCCTGACCCGCGCAAGCGCTGATCGCGCGGACCGGTTGGTCATCCCGCGCTGCCAGATGGGCGCGGATCGCCCGCTGGACCGATTTCAGTCGACGACTCAGCGGCGAAGCCTCTTCCTCGTACGACGTGTGCCAATCGAGCCAGTCCGTCGAAGTCATGCCGGCCTTCCTGAGTTGCCTGGTGGTCCGGGTAGTCCTGCGTTGCTGGTAGTGAAGGGCCTCGTTGGTGGTATCAGATCCAGCGGGTCTTGGCCAGTAGTACTGCCACGGCAGCTACTCCTGCGGTCGAGGTCCTCAGGACCGTGTCACCGAGCAGGACGGGCTCGGCCTTGAACGCCTCCAGCTCGGCCGGCGTGATGCCGCCCTCTGGACCGACGACCACCACGAGATCCCCGGAAAGCGGTGGCGTCAGCGAGGCGAGCCGGAGCTTCGCCTCCTCATGCAGCACCACGGCGCAGGCCGCGTCACCCACCAACTGAGCCACCTCGGCGGTCGAGGCGATCGGGGCGACCTCGCTGAACCACGCGCGGCGCGACTGCTTGCTTGCTTCGAAAGCCCAAGCCTGCCACTTCGTCCGCGTCTTCGCGACCCGCTCGGGATTCGAACGGAACTGACTGCGCTCCGCGTTCCACGGCACGATCACATCGGCGCCGACCTCGGTGAGCATCTCGACGGCCAACTCGGCCCGCTCTCCCTTCGGTAACGCCTGTACTACGACCAGCCGCGGGCTCGGGGCCGGAACCACCTCCCGGTGATCCACGGCCACGGTCAGGCCCGTCTTCGAGGCAGCCGTGACCGGGCCCTCCGCGAAGGACCCGTGCCCGTCGGTCAGCCGGATGCGCTCGCCCGGAGCGATCCGCCGTACGACGGACGCGTGGCGGCCCTCGGCACCGTCCAGCACCAGTTCGGAGCCGGCCAGGTCAGGCAGGTAGAAGACGGCGAGTCCCATCGTCGCGCAGTCAGTGATTCCCGAAGGCGTCGCGCAGGCGTCCGAAGACACCCTTGTGCGCGGCCTGGACGTGACCCTGCGGGCGCTCCTCGCCGCGTGCCTCGGCGAGCGACCGCAGCAGCCCGGCCTGGGAGTCGTCCAGCTTGGTCGGGGTCTCGACGATGACCTGCACGATCAGATCACCACGACCCGCGTGCCGCAGCCGCGGAACTCCCCGGGCGGTGAGCGTCATCGCCATACCGGACTGGGTGCCCGGGCGGATCTCCAGCGGGGTGGTCTCGCCTTCCAGCGTCGGCAGGTCGATCGTGGTGCCGAGCGCGGCCGCGGTCATCGGGAGGGTGACCGTGCAGTGCAGGTCGTCACCGCTGCGGGTGAAGATCTCGTGCTGCTCGACCTCGATCTCGACGTACAGGTCGCCGGCCGGGCCGCCGCCGGGGCCGACCTCGCCCTGACCGGTCAGCTGCACCCGGGTCCCGCTGTCGACGCCGCCGGGGATCTTGACGGTGACGGTCCGCCGCGAGCGGACCCGGCCGTCGCCGGCGCACTCGACACACGGGTTCGGGATGGTGGTGCCGAAGCCGCGGCAGTTGGGGCACGGGCGCATCGTCCGGACCTCGCCGAGGAACGAACGCTGCGTGTGGGTGACCTCGCCCCGGCCGTGACAGATCTCGCAGGTGACCGGCTCGGAGCCGGCGGCCGCGCCGGACCCGGAACAGGTCGGGCACAGGACCGCGGTGTCGACCTTCAGCTCGCGGGTCGTCCCGAAGGCCGCCTCGGCGAGGTCGATCCGGAGCGGGATCAGCGCGTCCTGACCCCGCCGGGTGCGCGGTCGCGGACCCCTGGTGGCGCCGCCGGTCTGGCCGAAGAACGCGTC
>NZ_DASRXP010000562.1:0-2687 GCF_035687465.1 Kribbella sp. | reverse complement strand
ATAATTCGCCGGCCCAGCTTCCTGCTGGCGGCGTTGCCGATCCACCCAAGTACAACCCGGTACGAGGGAGGATCGGCGCCTTGCCAGCAGAAACCTGGATCCACCGACTTACGCACCGAATTTCCGGCGCGGGACACTAGTAGACTGTCGCCTCTAAATTTCGGGGTAGAGGTGTTTTAGTTTGGTTCGGGCTTGTTGAGTGGTGAAGTGCCAGTTGACCTGCCGTTGGTCGGCGTTGATCGCGTTCTGCCATGCGGTGAGTTCGGTGTTGAGGATGTCGAGGTCGGCGATGCGACGGTCCAAGCATTGACGGGTCAGGGCCGCGAGTTCGATCTCGGCGATGTTGAGCCAGGACCCGTGTCTAGGGGTGTGATGGATCTCGAGCCGCTGGGCCAAGGCGAACGCCTTGGCGGGTTCGAACGCCTCGTAGAGCGAGCCGAGGGAATGGGTGTTGAGGTTGTCCATCACCAGGACGACTTTCTCCGCGTCGGGATAGTCGTGGTTCAGGAGTTGGTCGACCTCGCCGGCCCAGTCCAGGCGGGTTCGGTGTTCACGCGCGGTGACCCGGCGGTGGCCGGCCAGAGGCTCGACCCAGACGAAGATCGAGCAGGTCCCACGACGAACGTACTCGGAGTCGATCTTGAGATCGTTGCCGGGAGCGGCCGGAATCGGGTCGCGGGCGTGGTCAAGGAGTTGATACGGCTTCTCGTCCATACAGACCACAGGCGCCGCCGGGTCCAACGGGCGGGCGTAGACCGCGAGAACGTCTTCCATTCTCGCGAGGAACTCGCCATTCGCCGCGGGCGGGATGGTCCAGCACTTCTTCAGATGAGGACGAAGCGCCGTTTTTTTAACACCTTCCCGATGGTCGAGTGGTCCATGTCCGGGATGTCGGCGACCAGTTGGACCTGCCTTTCCAGCAGCCGCAGCGACCAGCGGGCATGACCGGGCGGCGGGGCCGAACACGCCAACGCGATCAACCGCGCCTCGACCTCACCGGTGACCTTCGGCTCAACCGGTGGCGTGAGACGCTTCTTCCGCTGAATCGTCGCCGCGACATCACCACCACGATCGGCATACACCCTGGCCACGTCAGTGATCGTCTGCGGGTCGACGCCAACCCGCTCAGCGATCTCACGCCGGCCCGCGGGCCCGCCACCGTTCTCGTCGAGCTCCAGCAAGATCCGCGATCTACGGACCTCCTGCGCCGGATGCGCACCAGTCCTGACCACCCTGGTCAGCCACTCACGCTCATCGACACTCAGCACCACCGACGGCAACGACGACTTCAACACGACACACCCTCACGACGGGAAGACAAGACCACCGCTACACACCTACATCATCCACGCCGAATATTAGCGACGACACGCTACTAGTGTCCGGCGCCGGAAATGCGGTGCGTGTATCGGTGGATCCAGGTTTCTGCTGGCAAGGCGCCGGTTCGTCCTCGTACCGGGTTGTACTTGGGCGGACCGGCAACGCCGCCAGCGGGAAGCTGGGCCGCCGAGATACGTGCCTGATTTCCGGCGCGGGACACTAGGCGGGCTTCTCCGAGTCGGTGCCCGGGTGCGGTGTCTGCCAGTTGCCGCGCGTGAAGTCCGGGAACGGCACCGACGCGCCGTGGCCGCGGATCGACTGCACGCTCAGCGCGAACGGCGCGTTCCACGCCGCGGAGTCGTACACGTCGATGTCCGGCGGCAGACCAAGCTGAAGGGTCTGCACGAGACGCCACAACATGATGTAGTCCATGCCGCCGTGCCCGCCCGGCCCAGGACCGACGTCGCGCCACAGCCAGTGGTCGTGCTCCGCGTAGTCGTCGAACGAGCCCCACTCGTCGTTCGACATGTCCGGCTCAAGGTAGATCCGCGCCGGGTAGTCCTCGAACACGCCCAAGGTGCCGGCGAGGTGGTTCAGGCGCGAGTACGGGTGCGGGTTGGACACCCCGTGCACGAGATGGATGACCCGCCCGCGCGCGGTCTGGATCAGGCTCATCGTCACGTCCCCGTCGACGTAGCGCTCCTGCCACGTCGGGTCGCCGGGCGGCAGGTGCTGCTCGCGGTACGCGGCGAGCCCCAGCGCCGGCGTGCTCATCGACGTCATGCGCAGGAACCGGTCGCCGCGGTGCAGGTCCATGTACGCGGCGACCGGGCCGAGGCCGTGTGTCGGGTACAGGTCGCCGTTGGTCGTGGTGTGGAACTTCCTGCGCCACTGGTCCTCGTAGTACGTCTTCGAAAACAGCAGCTCGCGCAGGTCGTGCAGGTACGCGCCGGACCCGTGCAGCAGCTCGCCGAACAGCCCTTCGTGCGCCATCCGCAGCGCGCGCAGCTCGTTTTGTCCGTAGCAACAGTTCTCGAGCTGGACGCAGTGCCGCCGCGTCTGCTCGGACGTGTCGACGAGCTCCCACAGGTCCTTGACCGTCAGGCCGATCGGACACTCGACACCGACGTGCTTTCCGTTGCGCATGGCCGTCAACGCCATCGGCGTGTGCCACTCCCACGGCGTCGCGACGTAGACGAAGTCCACGTCGTCGCGGGCACACAGCTTCTTGTAGTCCTCGTCGCCGCCGGTGTACAGCGCGGGCGCCGGCTGGCCGGCGTCGGTGACCATCTTCGCGCCCGCGGCGGCGAACTCCGGCCGGATGTCGCACAGCGCGGTGACCTTCGCGCCCGGCACGGCGAGCAGCA
>NZ_DASRXP010000561.1:0-2105 GCF_035687465.1 Kribbella sp. | reverse complement strand
CCCGTTCCTGGTGGCCGCGCAAGCTGAAGATCAAGCCGGCCGAGGCTTCTGAGCAGAAGAGGCTCGAGCCCGTCGGCTGACCCCAGAGCGCAGGCTGAGGGGTCCTGCGATGCGGGTCCCGGTCCACCTGGTCCGGGACCCGCTGCTTTATTTGTCGGCGAGCTTGACGGTGAAGAGCGGCAGCAGGACGTGGACCAGCGGGCCGATCGCCAGGGCGTAGGCGACTGTGCCGAGGCCGACGACACCACCGAGAAGCCAGCCGATTGCGAGAACCGTGACCTCGATGGTCGTACGAACCAGGCGCACGCTGCGGCCGGTACGTCGTACGAGACCCGTCATCAGGCCGTCGCGCGGGCCCGGGCCGAGCTGGGCACCGATGTAGAGCGCGCCGGCCAGGGCGTTCACCACGATGCCGCCAAGCATGAAGACGATCCGCAGCCAAAGCTCGTCCGGCCGGTCCACCGTCGACAGCGTCAGGTCGGTCACCAGGCCGATCACGATGGCGTTGCTGATCGTGCCGAGGCCGGGCCACTGCCGCAACGGGATCCAGGCGAGCAGCACCACGAAGCTCATCACGATCACCACGGTGCCGAAGCTGACATCGACGTGCTTGATGATGCCGGAGTGCAGCACGTCCCAGGGATCCAGGCCGAGGTTGCCCTGGATCATCAGTCCCATCGAAGCGCCGTACAGGGTGAGGCCGAGGTAGAGCTGGACGAGACGTCGCGGCAGGTGCCCGGCTCGCAGTTGCTCGATCGGGTTCAGCGCGGCGAGTGGTCTGCCCCGGACGGTCTTGCCGCTGGGCGCTTCAGAAGTGGCGGTCACATGCTTCAGTCTGTGGCTGATTGGCCTGGTGTTCGATAGCCAATTACGCAATAGTGGACTGCATGACAGGGCAACATGTGCCCGCCAGCACGCTCGGCGGCCTCCTCGGCAGCTGGTCCGAGGCGTCCGGCCCGGCCTATCGGAGCCTGGCCGAGCGACTGCGGCTGCTGATCGCCGACGGGCGGATCATGCCTGGCGCGCGGCTGCCGAGTGAGCGTGAACTGACGGATGCTCTCGGAGTCAGCCGAACCACGGTCGCGTCGGCGTACCGGGAACTGCGGGACCGCGGCTACCTGACCAGCAAGCGGGGGTCCGGCAGCGTCACCTCCTTGCCGTCGCGCCTCGAGCCGGAACTCGGGCGCCACCATGCTCCGGGCATCGACACCGGCGGCCTCTACGACTTCACCTGCGCTGCTTCACCCGCCGTCGCCGGCCTCAGTACTGCGTTCGCCGAGGCGCTCGATGATCTTCCGGCGCATCTGGCGACCCCTGGCTATCACCCGCAGGGGATCCCGGAACTGCGCGCGGAGATCGCCGCGCGCTACGCCGAGCGCGGACTGCCTACCACCCCGGACCAGATCATCGTCACGGCCGGCGCCCTGGCGGCGACCTCGATCGCGGTCCGGGCGATGACGCAGATCGGCGACCGGGTGCTGACCGAGAGCCCGACCCACCCGAACTCGGTGGACGCGATCCGCCGCAGCGGCGCCCGGGTGGTCGCCGTCCCGATGAGCCCCGGCGGCTGGGACCTTCCTTTGCTGGAGGCAACGATCCGGCAGACTGCGCCGCGAGCCGCCTGGCTGGTGGTGGATTTCCAGAACCCGACCGGCTGGTTGATGTCCGACGCCGAC
The DNA here is from genome assembly GCF_035687465.1 of Kribbella sp. NCBI lineage: Bacteria > Bacillati > Actinomycetota > Actinomycetes > Propionibacteriales > Kribbellaceae > Kribbella > Kribbella sp. Next base: position 429 of record NZ_DASRXP010000561.1, on the reverse strand, counting down.
CGGCAGCGGCTGGCGAACGCCTTCGCCCGGGCCCGGACCACCGCGATCATCGACGAGACGTTGTTCGAGCTGTCGCTGGACGGGCAGCGGATGCCGGCCCCGTTCGCCTCCTTCGATCCCGGCGGGGTGATCACCGTCGGTTCGGCGAGCAAGTCGCTGTGGGGAGGGCTCCGGATCGGCTGGCTCCGGGTGCCGGAATCCCTGGTCGCCCGGATCCTCGACGCCCGCGCCTCGCTGGACCTCGGCGCGCCGGTGCTCGAGCAACTCGTCGTCGCGCGGCTGCTCCGCTCGTCGCTGGTGGAGGAACGTCGCGCCGGACTGGCTCTGCGCCGGGATGCGCTGGCGTCCGCGTTGACGTCGCTGCTGCCGGACTGGCGGTTCGAGCTGCCGGGAGGCGGGTTGTCGTTGTGGTGCGAGCTGCCCGCGGCG
>NZ_DASRXP010000560.1:0-9279 GCF_035687465.1 Kribbella sp. | reverse complement strand
ACCCGACTGCACGACGCCGTTCTGGACGAACAGCAACTGCATACCGGTGAACCAGGCGAAGAAGCCGACCGTCATGAACAGGCCGATCTTGACCTTCGCCACCGGTACGCCGACTGCCCGGGCCGCCGCGGCGTCCCCACCGACGGCGAAGATCCAGTTGCCGATCCTGGTCCGCAGCAGCACCCAGGCGGCGATGGCCACGAAGACGATCCACCAGACGATGATGATCTTGATCGTGATCCCGCCGAGCTTGAACTCCGAGGCGAAGACCTTGTGCGCCGCGCCGAACCCGTCCATGTCGCTGATCGAGTTCGACGCGACCGCTCCCGACGTCATCCGGGTGACCGCGAGGTTCACGCCCTGCAGGATGAAGAAGGTGCCCAATGACACCAGGAAGCTGGGCAGCCCGGTCCGCATCAACAGCCAGCCGTTGAAGGCACCGATCAGCAACGCGAGGATCAGCGCGACCGCCACCCCGAGCCAGACGTTGACGCTGAACTGGTAGGCGAAGATGCCGGCCGTCAGGCCGGCCGTCGTCACCGCGACGCCGGCCGACAGGTCGAACTCCCCGCCGATCATCAGCAGCGACACCGGCACGGCCATCACACCGATCAGTGCGGCCCCGTACAGGATCGTGCCGGTGTTGTTGATGTCCCGGAACGGTGCCGCGGTGACGATGAAGAACACCAGGATCACCGCCGCGCCCACCAGGGATCCGATCTCGGGACGGCTCTGCAGGCGGGTCCCGATCGAACGCGTCGAGACGCGGTCGTCCAGGTCCGCGGGGGACGTGATCGTCGAAGCCATACCCCTACCTCAGCGCGTCCCCGCCGCGGCGAACTTCTCCACCGCGTCGATGTTGGTCTTGTCGATGAACGCCGGACCGGTGAGCGTGGCCTCGCCACCGCCGATCGTGTCACCGTTCGTCTTGTAGAGCCAGATGGCGTCGATGGCCAGGTACCCCTGCAGATAGGGCTGCTGGTCGACCGCGAAGTCCACCGTGCCGTCCTTCACCGCCTTGGCCATCTCCTTGCTCATGTCGAAGCTGCCGATCTTGGCCGACGAGCCGGCGTCCTTGGCTGCCGTGACCGCGGTCAGGGTGACGCCCGCGTTCAGCCCGACCACGTAGTCGACGGCCTTGTCCTGCTGGAGCTTCGAGGTGATCGTTGCCTGGGTCCCCGGCTGGTCCTTGCCGTTGACGTTCAGGTTCTCGACCGCGCCGAACTTGTCCTTGATGCCCTGACAGCGCGCTTCGAGGCTGACGTTCCCCTGCTCGTGGATGACACAGAGGACCTTCTTCGCGCCGAGCTGCTTGAGCTTGTCCCCGGTCGCCTGGCCCGCGATCTGCTCGTCCTGGCCGAAGTACCCGATCGCTCCGGAGCTCTTCCAGACGTCGAGGCCGCCGTTGAGGATGGTCACCGGGATGCCTGCCGCGATCGCCTTCTTGACGTTCGGCATCACCGCGTCCGGCTTGTTCAGCGTGACCGCGATGCCGTCGACCTTGGCGTCGATCGCAGTCTGCACCAGGTTCGCCTGCGCGGCGCCGTCGTCGTCGTTGGAGTACTGGAACTCGACGTTGTCCTTCTGGGCGGCGGCCTCCGCGCCGCGGCGGACGATGTCCCAGAACGTGTCACCGGGACCCGAGTGCGTGATCATCGCGATCTTGATCCGGGGCGTGTTCGCCACGTTGCCACCGGAACCACCGGCGTTCTCCTCCTCCTGCTTGCCACCGGAGGAACTACAGGCGCCGAGCGCCGCGACCACGACGAGCGCCGCCCCCGTGGCCACCGCCTTCTTCTGCCACCGAACCATGACTACACCTTTCAGACGTTCCGCGGTAACGCCGCGGCGTTGTGTTCGACCCAGCAGAGATACCACCTTTGCCGGTCGTCAGACCGCTACACCACCCCCGTGGGTCTTCAAATACGTCAGTGTCCGCTCCGCGATCGGCAGCGGGACGTCCCGTGCGCACGGATACATGTCCTGCTCCACGATCGCGAACAGCTCGACGTCGAGCCCGGCCAACGCGTCCAGCACCGGCGGTAGGTCGGGCACACCGAGCGGTGGTTCACACATCACCCCGAGCTTCACCGCCTCGTCAAGGCCGAGCCCTTGCTCTTCCACAGTTGCCAGCACGGCGGGGTCGACCTGCTTCAGGTGCACGTACCCGATCCGGTCCGGGTAGTCGCGGATCAACTGCAGGTTGTCGCCACCGCAATAGCTGATGTGCCCCGTGTCGAGGCACAGGTTGACGTACTCCCCGTCCGTCTCCTCGAGGAAGCGCTCAACCGTGTCCTGCGTGTCGACGTGCCCGTCCGCGTGCGGGTGGAACTGAGTCTTCAGCCCGTACTCCGCGGCGACCCGCCGGCCGAGCTCGGTCATCTGCCGGCCATGCCACGCCTGGCCCTCGTGGTCCAGCCGCGGCTCGATCACCTGGCCGGAGGAGTCACGCCACATCGAGGGAATGACGACGAGGTGCTTCGCCCCCATCGCCGCGGTCAGCTCGGCCGCCGCGGATACGTCGCGCCAGGTCGAGTCCCACGAGTCCGGCCGGTGCAGGTGCTCGAAGATCGTGCCCGCTGTCACCTCGAGGCCACGTTTGTCCAGCTCTTCCTTCAGCTGGGCAGGATCGGTCGGCAGGTAGCCGTACGGGCCGAGCTCGATCCGCCGGTAGCCCGCGGTCGCGACCTCGTCGAGGAACCGCTCCCACGGCGTCTGCTGCGGATCATCGGCGAACCAGACGCCCCACGAGTCCGGCGCGCTTCCGATGGTGACCTGCCCCATTCAGCTCTCCCCCTCGACTGCCGCCGGCGCCAGATAGGGCCGCTGCATCTTCTTGGATTCCTCGTACGACGCTGACGCGGCGCGGGTGGAATCCAGGTCGGACACCTGGCTCACCGGAACGTCCCACCACGAGTCACTGTCGGGTGCTCCGATCAGCGGATCCGTCTTCACGTGGATCGCGATCGGGCCGTCGGCGGCCTTCGCTGTACCGATCGCCTTCTCCAACTCGGCCCGGCTGTTCACCTCGAGCACCTCGACGCCGAGACTGCGCACGTTCGCCGCCAGATCCACCGGCAGGTAGTCGCCGTCGAGACGCCCGTCGCCGCTGCGCTTGCGATACGCAGTACCGAAGCGTTGGGAGCCAAGGGACTCGGACAGGGCGCCGATGGAGGCGAAGCCGTGGTTCTGCACCAGGACCACGATGATCTTCACGTTCTCCTGGACGGCGGTGACGAGCTCGCTGGACATCATCAGGTACGACCCGTCGCCGACCAGGACGAAGACATCGCGGTCTGGCGCGCCAAGCCGGACACCGAGTCCGCCGGCGATCTCGTAACCCATGCAGGAGTAGCCATATTCGACGTGGTATCCCTTCGGGTCGCGTGTCCGCCACAGTTTGTGCAGGTCGCCCGGCATCGAACCGGCCGCACAAACCACCACATCACGCGGCTCCGACAATTCGTTGACGGCCCCGATCACCTCGCCCTGGGTCAGCAGGCCGTCGGCGAGGTTATCCACAACCTCCGCAGGCGGGTTGTACGCCTGCTCGACGGTCCGGTCCCAAACTCGTGCCAGCTCGACGGTCAAATCCTTGTACTTTTCCTGTACAGACCAATCACCGACCGCGGATCGCAGGGAAACAAGGGCTTCCCGGGCATCCGCGACGAGAGGAAGGCCGGCATGCTTGCCACCGTCGAACCGCGCCACGTTGATGTTGACGAACCGCACGTCCGGGTTCTGGAAGGCCGTCCGCGACGCCGTCGTGAAGTCGCCGTACCGGGTGCCGATGCCGATCACCAGATCGGCCTCGCGCGCCAGAGCGTTCGCAGCCGTGGTCCCGGTCGAGCCGACGGCACCGACCGATTGCGGGTGGTCGTAGCGCAGAGATCCCTTGCCTGCCTGGGTTTCCGCGACCGGGATACCGGTGGCCTCGGCGAACTCTCGGAGCGCGTCCTGGGCCTGCGAATACGCCACGCCGCCACCTGCCACGATCAGCGGGCGTTCCGAACACCTCAGGAGCTCTACCGCTTTCTCGACAATCGATGCCTCAGGCAACGGCCGGGCGACGTACCAGGTGCGCTCGGCGAACAGCTCCTCGGGCCAGTCGAACGCTTCCGCCTGCACGTCCTGCGGCAGCGCGATGGTGACCGCGCCGGTCTCGACCGGATCGGTGAGCACGCGCATGGCGTTGAGCAGGGCCGATGGCAACTGTTCGGGGCGCCAGATGCGGTCGAAGTACTTGGAGACCGGGCGGAAGGCGTCGTTGACGGAGATGTCGCCGGCGGTCGTGCTCTCGAGCTCCTGCAGGACGGGGGTGGCGACCCGGGTCGCGAAGACGTCTGAAGGGAGGAGGAGGACAGGCAGCCGGTTGACCGTGGCGAGCGCTGCGCCGGTGATCATGTTGGTCGAGCCAGGGCCGACGCTCGCGGTGCAGGCGTAGGTCTGCAGGCGGTCGCGGGTCCGGGCGAAGGCAGAGGCGCTGTGCACCATCGCCTGCTCGTTGCGGGCAAGGATGTACGGCAGCGCTTCGGGATCTTCGAGCTCGGCCTGCAGCAAGGCCTGGCCTAGGCCGGCCACGTTGCCGTGGCCGAAGATGCCGAAGCAGCCGGCGAACAACCGTTGCCTTTGGCCGTCGCGCTCCGAGTACTGGACGCTCAGGAATCGCACCAGGGCCTGGGCGACCGTGAGGCGCACTGTCATCGCTCTCCTCCGAAAGGCAGTCGTGGGTCGATCATCGCTCTGTCCCGAAGGGCAGTCGTGGGTCGAGCTGCTGGGTGTTCCACAGTTCGCGGACCCAAGCGTGCTGCGGGTCATCGCTGATCAACCACGCGCGCTCGGTGCCGGGACCGGCCATCACGTTCAGGTAGTACATGTCATAGCCAGGAGGCGCCATCGCCGGACCATGCCAACCATGAGGCACCAGCACCAGATCCCCGGTGCGGACCTCCGCGAGGACGTCGATGGGCCGATCCTCGGTGCCGTAGACCCGTTGGTAGCCGATCGGGTCGTTGCCCTTGACACCTTCCGGAGCATCGTCGGACAGCTGGAGCTCGAAATAGTAGATCTCCTCGAGCACACTCTCCTTGCCAGGCTTGTGCTCGTCGTGCTTGTGGGGCGGGTACGACGACCAGTTCCCGGCCGGGGTGAGAACCTCGCACGCGATGATCGAGTCCGCCTCGAGCACGGCCGGCGTGCCGAAGTTCCGGACCTGCCGGGAGGCGACACCTGCGCCACGCAACTCGGTCTCGACCTGCTCGATGCCGATCCGCCGGTACGGGTAGTCCGAGGCTGCCTTCGCGTGGGGGAAGGCGATCCGGGCACCGCCTGCGCTGACGACGGCGACGGTGGTTCCGCGCGGCACGTAGGCGAAGTCGGTCGGGCCGGCGAAGACATCGGCGCGGCCGCCGAGAGGCAAGGTTTCTCCGTCCACGACCACTTCGGCGGATCCGCTGAGCGGCAGCACGAGGTACTCGCAGTCGCCGGTGTCGAACTCGACGGACTGCCCGGGCCGCAACGTGGCGACGTACAGGCCGGTGTGGTGCCAGTCCTGTTCGCCGGGGCTGACGGCGAGCTCGAAGCTGTCCCGCGCGGTGGATCCAGCCGGCCTGAACCATGCAGTCATAAAGCACCTCCGAGAACGAGGGTGGTGGAGAGTCGAGAGCGCCAGGTCATGCAGCGCCTCCGTGGACGGCGGTGGAGTGAGGGTGCCGAGTCATGCGGCGCCTCCGTGGATGGCAGCGGGGCGAGGGCGCGGGTTCATGCCGCGCCTCCGTGGACGAGAGCGGCGGCTTGGTCTACTGCTGCGGAGACGTTGCCGTCCGGGGGGAAGAGGAGGGCTCGGCCCACTACGAGGCCCCGGACCGACGGCAGACTCAGCGCCTTGCCCCAGGATGCGTAGGTTTCCTCGGGCGCGACCGTGGGATCACCGCCGAGCAGCAGCGTCGGCAGGGTGGTTGCCTCCATCACCCTTGCCAGGTCGTCCACCACCGGGAGCTTGAGCCAGGTGTACGCACTGGTCGCGCCGAGCCCGGAGGCGATGTGGACCGACTTGATCACCGAGTCGGGATCGAGCAGGTTGGTGGTGCGGCCGTCGCGGCGTACCGACCAGAACGGCTCGACCATCGCCATCAGTTTGCGGTCGGCCAGTTCCGTCACGGCCCGCGCGCTGCTTTCCAGGGTCGCCACGGTTCCGGCATCCTCGAGGCAGATCCTGGTCAGCATCTTGCCCCCGTCCAACCGGCGCGCGGCGAGTTCGTCCGCCGTACCGTAGGCCGTGAAGCGATCGTCCAACTCGAAGGACGCGCCTTGCAGACCGCCGCGGTTCATCGACCCGATGACGACCTTGCCTTCGAGAACGCCCAACAGCAGCAGGTCTTCCAGCACATCCGGCGTCGCCAGCACGCCGTCGACACCCGGCCGCCGCAACGCGGTGCACAGACGATCGAGCAGTCCGGGCCGGCTCGCCATCGCCATCCGGTCATCGCGAACCCCCAGCGCACCCCGCGCCGGATGGTCGGCGGCGACAATCAGCAACCGCCCGTCCTCACCAACCAGTTCCCGCCGCCGCCGCTGCTGCCACGCCTCCGCAATCCGCTCCGGATACCGAACCCGCAGCTCCGTGAGGTCCATCCGCCCGGCAGATCGCAGGCCGCCTTCCGACCCGCTCATGCGTTGTCTCCCAGCAGGGTGAGGACCTCGGACTCGGTGGGCATCGCGGTGGAGCATTCGAGGCGGGAGGCGACGATCGCGCCGGCGGTGTTCGCGAAGCGGATCACCTTCTCGAGCGGCCAGCCTGCCAGCAGACCGTGACAGAGCGCCCCGCCGAACCCGTCCCCCGCGCCCAGCCCGTTGACCACCTCGACCGGGAACGGCGGCACCTCCACCCGCTCGTCGCGAGTACGCGCCAGCGTGCCCTTCGGCCCCTGCTTCACCACCGCCAGGTCCAGCCCGCGGTCGAGCAACGCCTGCGCCGCCTTGTCCGGATCGGTCTCACCGACCGCGACCTCGCACTCCTCGCGGTTGCCGACGGCAACCGTGCAGTACTGCAAGGCCCGGCTGACCTGCTCGTGCGCCTCACTCGGATCAGCCCAGAACATCGGCCGGTAGTCCAGGTCCAGCACCGTGATCGGCTTGCGCTCCCGGGCTTCCCAGGCCGCGAAATGCGCCGACCGGCTCGGCTCGGCCGACAGGCCCGTTACGGTCGACCAGTAGATGCGTGCGTCCCTGATCGCCTGCAGATCCAGCTCCTCGGGATTGATGACCAGGTCCGGTGCCTTCGGGAACCGGTAGAAGTACAGCGGGAAGTTGTCCGGCGGGAAGATCTCGCAGAAGGTGATCGGTGTCGGCAGCCCGTCCACCGGCGTGACGAAGCGGTCGTCGACGCCCAGTTCGAGCAGCGTCCGGTGGATGAAGGTGCCGAACGGATCGTTGCCTGTCCGGCTGATCACCGCCGCCTTGCGCCCGTGCCTGGCCGCCGCGACCGCGACGTTCGTCGCACTCCCACCGAGGAACTTACCGAAGCTCTCCACATCCTCGAGATGCGTGCCGGTCTGCAGCGGATAGAGATCGACGCCAATTCGTCCGATCGTCAGTACATCGTCTGCCATCAGATGTCCTCGGCGATCCGCCGGAGGTTCTCGACACTTGTCCTGACGTCGACCACCGGCCCCTCGTCAGTGGGTCGCTCCGGCAGGATCGTGTCCTGCTCGAGGACGTACCAGCCGTCGTACCCGCTCTTCTCCAGTGCGCCGACGATCGCGGCCAGGTCGATGTCGCCCTGCCCGAGCGGCCGGTACATCCCCTGCCGCACAGCCTCGGTGTACCCGACCTCGCCGGACTGGACCTTCGCCGCCCAGGCCGCGTCCACATCCTTCAGATGCGTGTGCTTGATCCGGTCGGTGAACTCGAGCGCCAGCGCGACCGGGTCGACCCCGCCGATCAGGAGGTGCCCGGTGTCGAGGGTCAGGCCGATCGCCGAGCCGTTGAGGACGCGCCGTACGTCGTCCGCGTTCTCGATCATGGTGCCGACGTGCGGATGGATCGTGGCCCGGATCCCGGCGGCTGCGGCGATACCGGCCAGGCGATCCAGGTTCGCGAGCAACGTCTCCCAGCCGGCGTCGTCCAGTACCGGGCGATCGTCGTACCCGTCCTGGCCGGTCGCGGCAGCCAGTACCAAGGTGGTCGCCCCAGCGGCCACAAATCCCTCGAGCGCCGAAGCCACCTCGATCCCCGGATCGTGCGAAGGATCATGCAGTACTACGGGAACGAATCCCCCGACGGCTCGCAATCCGAGATCGGCGAGCGTCTTCGCCTTCTCCGCCGGGTCCTCCGGCAGGAACCCGTCCGGGCCGAACTCGGTCGCGGCGATCCCGACCTCACGCATCTCGTGCAGCACGGTCTCGGGGTCGTACTGCCAGCCCCAGCCGGGGACCTCGCAGACACCCCAGGAGATCGGGGCTCCGGCGATCCGGGCAGCAAGGTCACTCATCGACTGATCTCCTTCAGATGCCGGGACACTGACGACTTCACGAGCCGATCTCCGCCAGGGCGACACTGCGGTTCTGGTGCCGGGACACCTCGCAGGCGTCCGCGATCCGGAAGGCCTGCAGCGCGTCCCGGACCGTGCAAGGCACCTCGCGGGTGCCGGCGATCACCTCGGTGAAGGCGGTGAGTTCAGCAACGTACGCCGGGCGGAACCGGTCCATGAACGTGGTGTGCGATTCGCCGTCCGGGAAGGTCACCCCTGGCTCGGCGGATCGCAGCGCGGTGTGCTCGTCCAGCCCGACCGCGATCGAGCCGAGGCTGCCGAGCAACTCCATCCGGACATCGTGCCCGGCGGCGTTGTACCGGGTGCCGCTGACCGAGACGAAGGTGCTGTCGTCGAGCGTGAGGAGTGCGGCGGCCGCGTCGACGTCGCCGTACCGGCTGAAGAAGGGCTCACCACGGTTCGCGCCGGTGGCGAAGACGCTGACCACCTCGCGGCCGGTGACGAAGCGGATGATGTCGAAGTCGTGCACCAAGCAGTCGCGGAAGAAGCCGCCGCTGGCCGGGATGTACTCCTCCGGCGGCGGGAACGCGTCGTTCGTGTTCGCCCGGATGTGGTGCACGAAGCCGAGCTCGCCGGTCCGCACCTTCTGGTGGGCGGCGCGGTAGCCGGCGTCGAAGCGGCGATGGAAGCCGATATGCACGGGAACGTCCGAGGCCTCGACCAACTCGACAACACGATGGGTGTCGGCCAGGTCGGGAGCGACGGGCTTCTCGCAGAAGGTCGGGATC
>NZ_DASRXP010000559.1:0-2022 GCF_035687465.1 Kribbella sp. | reverse complement strand
ACATTCCCCCTCCAACATCCCGCCGACAATCCGGAGATCGGTCGACGGCTGTGTGGCCACCTGGGCCGGTTTACAGACACGAGGGTTTCAGCACCACTCTGGTCGAGGTGGCGGCACGGTAGATCTTGCCGTCGGCTCGGTAATCGACCTGCAGGGAATCCAGCGATGCGGACTTGGTGTCAGCTTCAACGATCAAGTGAACGACCAGGTTGTAGCTGGTGTTCTCACTGTGAGCTGGTAGCACGTAGCCGCCCAGTGGCTGGCGCTTCTGCCAGGCCGCGGTGTGAATCGGCTCCTTCGTGGTGCCGGCCGGCCACGTACTCGCGGCGCCGATGAGTGTGCCGGGATTTGGCACCGGCGCGACGTACGCCTCGCAGGCACGCACGTTCTGAGCATTGACGGCGTGGAAGGCGACGACATCGAGTGGCTTGTCGCTCTCGTTGACGAGCCGGTCGACAGCGTAAGCGAGGTTGAGGCTAGGAATTTCGTTCAAGGAGAAGCAAAGCTCTCCGGAGTCGCCACCGATCGTCATCGGGCCGCCCTCGGCGGGTCGCTCAGCAGTGTCTTGCTGGGCTGAGCAACCCGCAGCGACCGCCGCCACACACAACGCCGCGGCGAGTCCGAGAGTGTGGTTCATATCAGGGTTAGGCCTTCGCAACGAGTTGATAAGAGTGCCACCAGGTCGAACGTTGGCAGAGCTGCGAGTATTCATCTGATGGTCCACAACCAGCCGAGCGGCTGTAGACGGAGCTTGGCAGCGATTGATCGGGACGCGAGGTTGTCTCGATTGGTGCTATAGAAGATGACGCCGCGACGGTGACGTTCGAGCTTCCACCAAGCGACGGTGACAGCCGCTGCAAGTCCAGTCCCTCGGTGATCCGGCCTGGTCCACACGCCCGCTTCGGCGCTGCTCGGTGTGGCCGCAGGAGTGTGGCAGATGGAGACTGGTTCTAGATCGTCTACGGCCATCGCCCACGGCCCGATCTTGCCGTTGATCAACTGTCTCCACTCGCCGACTTCCCAGTTGTCTGGCCGGACGAATCGCTGCGCGGCGGCAACGCCGGCGTCATCGGAGATGATAACTGGCAAGCCGACGTGCGGATCCTCAACGGACGAAGGAAACAGGTAGGAGGGACCGCCTGCCACAGTCAGCACGGACGGAGGATCTGTCCTGTTGAGCAGACGATTCTTCACCTGTGTCACCACAGTCGGTTCCGTTTCTGGCGAGAAGTCCTCGGCGACGTCGAGATCGATCGAATCGATCAACTCGGTTGCGGCCGCGCTCAAAGCAAATACTCGTGCGTTCGGCGACCACCCGAAGACGGCGATGACGTCCGACGTCGCCAGGCGCAGTTGCTCGCCGGGCAGAGTTGGAGCAAGACCGAAGATCGTGTCGATCTCGAGTTCTAAGAGGTGGTCGTCGTTGCCCATCACGCTTTGAGATGTTAGACCGCTAGCTCTGCGGCGGTGTTTGGCCACTGAATGCAAAAGAACATATGGCAGCGCTCACGACAACTGCCGGTGTCGCAATCACCGCTACCGCAGTCGTCGCAGTCACCAGCACTCGCTTCATCCAGACCTCCCTTCAGCAAATCGTCACGAGCGAGCCTGACGGGGCGTCGGCGACAGACACATCTGTGGCGCCCTTGGTTCTCCCCCATGCGTCTGACGGAGTACCCGGCGTCAACTCGTTGGGGACGAGGAGTCTCGCCAGTCGAGGTACGCGATCAGGGTTGCGTCGGCTCGTAAGCGGGCCAGGCTGCGTTCGTGGAGCTCTGCCTTGCGACGACTGAGTTCGGCGCCGACTCGTTCGGGGCGGCCGTCGGCCGAGGAGTGCATCTCGTCGAGGGCGGCGAGGATGATCATCATCGGGAAGTTGCCTTCCCGCAGAAGTCGTACCAGGTGCGCGTCCCTGGCGGCACCGAGATCGAACACGCGGTAGCCGGTGACGCGTTCGCGTGCTGGGCGGACGAGTCCGACCTGTTCCCAGAAACGCAGGGTCGACGTGCGAACGCCCAGCAG
>NZ_DASRXP010000558.1:0-4460 GCF_035687465.1 Kribbella sp. | reverse complement strand
TGTCCTGCTGGGTGACGGATCTGCCCACCTTCATCAACAAGCGGCACGTCCCGTTGACATACCGGTTCCACGTGGCGATGGCCGGCGTCCTGGGCATTGGTGGCGATCTGGCCGAGTGGAGTGCGGAGGAGACAGCGCTCGCGGGCGAACTGATCGCGCAGTACAAGTCGATCAGGCACGTTGTTCAGCACGGTGAGCAGTATCGGCTCGGCGATCCTGGTCGATCGGTCTCGGCGGTGCAGTACGTCGCGGCGGATGGCGGGGAGTCGGTCGTGCTCGTCTACCAGGAGGCACAGCAGTACGACGGGCAGCCGGCGCCGATCCGCCTCCGTGGCCTGGATCGGGATGCGACGTACTCGCTGGACGGCGCAACCGTCTCGGGAGGCTTCCTGGCCGGCCACGGCATCAGCCCCACCCTGACCGGCGACTACGCGAGCACCCTCCTCCACCTCCGCCGGATCCGGTAACTCGTAGTTGCTCGCCGTCGGGGGCAGGGGCAGGCATAATCTGGCCATGGATCACTCCGTTCAGGCGAGTGCCGGCGCACGCCTGGAGCCCACGATGGCGAAGTTCGACCCTGCCGTGCCGTTCGCCGCGGACGCGTTCGCGCAGCTGGCCATCGAACTGCACGACGCTCCAGGCCTCGAGGAAACGGTCGACGCGGTGGTGCAGTTCGCGCTGCAAGCCGAGAACTGCACGTACGCCGGAGTCGCGCTCGCGGTACGCGGCGCCCCGGCCGAGATCGGCGCGGTCACGGACCCGGTGGTCGAGGAGATCTACCAGGCCCAGATCGACGCCGACGAGGGCCCGATGATCACCGCGCTGACCGAGCGGATGACGGTCTATATCCCGGACACGGCAGCCGAGACCCGCTGGCCGGACTGGCAGCGCCGGGTCGTCGGGCTCGGCATCGGCAGCGTGCTCCACGTCCCGATGGCGGCCAGCGACCGGGCCATCGGCGTGTTGTCCCTCTTCAACACCAGGCCGGACGCGTTCGACAACGACGACGAGGCGATTGCCCACATCCTGGCCCGGCACGCCTCGATCGCGGTCGCCTCGGCGCGGCACGAGGAGACGATGGCGCAGGCGGTCGACGCCCGCAAGCTCGTCGGCCAAGCGATGGGCATCCTGATGGAACGCTTCGACGTCGACGACGACCGCGCCTTCGCGATCCTGAAGCGCTACTCCCAGGACACCAACACCAAACTCCGCGACGTCGCCCAGCAACTCGTCGACACCCGCCGCCTCCCTGCCGTCCGCTCCGAAGAGTCCGCCTGACCTCACACAGTTGGGTTGCTCGGCGTTCTACCTGGAGAGGGCATCGAAGGGAGCTGGACGCTGTGAGTAATCGGCATGTGGTTGTGCACACGGAGTTGTTGGGAGACGTGACGGTAGTGGCCTCCAGGGAGGCTGTGGTGGGGGTGTACTTCCCGCATCACTGGGTCAAGCCTGAGCCGACGGTGCTGGGCAGTGCGGTGGTTGGTGATGCGCTGCTGGACGAGGCTGCGCGGCAGTTGACGGAGTACTTGGACGGCGAGCGGGTGGCGTTTGAGCTGCCGCTGGCTGCGGAGGGTGATTCGTTCCAGGTGAAGGTGTGGGCGATGCTTGCGGAGATCCCGTACGGCGCGACGACGTCGTACGGGGAGCTCGCGGAACGGCTCGGGGATCGGTCGCTCGCGCAGTCGGTGGGGCAGGCGGTCGGGCGCAATCCGCTGTCAGTGATCGTGCCGTGCCACCGGGTGGTCGGGAAGGACGGCAAGCTGACGGGGTACGCGGGCGGTCTCCAGCGGAAGAAGGCCCTGCTCGACCTCGAGGAGCCGGCTGAGGTGAGGGCGGCCCGGCTGTTCTGACCGCGGCGGTAGGGTGGCGCGGTGAGTCAGCGGAAGGCGGTCGGGCGCGGGGACGACCGGGGCGAGTTGTCGCCGCGGGACAAGTGGATCACGATCTACGGGCGCAAACCGGTGCTCGAGGCGCTCAACGATCCGTCACTGTCGGTCGCCAAGGTGGTCGTCGCGGACAACGCGGGCGGCCAGTTCCTGGACGAGATCCTGCGGACCGCGAAGCGACTCGGTACGCCGGTCGAGCGGGCGTCGTCCACCCGGGTGAAGTGGTTGGCGGGCAACGGCAAACAGGACCAGGGCGTGGTCGCCGACGTCGATGCTCCTCGGATGACGCCGCTGGCGGGGTTCCTCCGGGCGCGGGGGAAGCGGCCCACCAAGGTCTTCTTGCTCGATGGGGTCACGAATCCGGGCAACGTGGGGATGATTCTGCGGACTGCCACGGGGGCCGGCTTCGACGGCGTGATCCTGCCCCGGGTGGGGACGCCGCATGTCGGACCGCTGGTGATCAAGGCGTCCGCGGGCGTGGCGTTCCAGGCGCCGATCGTGAACGCGCCGACTGCGCAGGTCGCCGTCGATTCACTGCGGTCCGCGGGGTTTGAGATCTATGGGTTGTCGGCGCGGTCGCAACGGTCGTTGTTCAGGACCGAGTTGTCGCCGCGGGCGGCGTTCGTGCTGGGCGGCGAGACGGATGGCATCTCTGTCCCGACGGACACCGATCTGCGCATTCCGTTGCACAACGGAGTGGAATCCCTCAACGTTGCGGTCGCCGCGGCGGTCGTTGCCTTCGAGGTAGCCAACCGCCACTGACTGGTCAGCCGGTGGTGCGGGCGGGCTCTCGGTGGGCGTCGCTGCTCTTCGGTTCGTGGAGGTGCGGGCAGCAGGGACCGCCGCAGAACCGGTAGTGCTTGGGGCTGCACCACGGCTTGCACTCGTCGGCGGACCGCCGGGTCCGCGCCTGCTCAACGGTGATCATCTCCCACACTTTCCCCCTCGGACCCGCCTCGGCCACCACAGACACGCCGTACAGGCTCGGCCCGGTGGTAGCTGACGCCGCAACCTGTTTAGGGCGCGACGAGGAGGCAGAAGGGGTGGCCGGCGGGGTCCGCGAGGACGTAGAGGGGTTCGCTGGCTTCGTCTGTGCGGTCGAGGAGCAGCTTCGCGCCGAGCTCTTCCGCGTGCTGTCGGTGACGTTGCAGGTCTTCCAGGGTGGGGACGGCGTAGTCGATGTGAATCTGCATCGGCACGTCCTGGGCGGGCCAGGTTGAGCGCGGCAGGGTGCTGACCTGGTTGAACGCCAGTTTCCGGTTCCCGTCCTCGTCGAGGAGGACGAGCCAATCCGCGTCGTCGGGAGTGCCGTCGGACGGGGGCTCATCGCCTGGGCGGTACTGCAGGCCGAGCAACTCTCGGTAGAAGTCCGCGAGCCCGCGGGCGTCCGTCGTGTCCAGTGCCGTATGCATTAACCGCGGATAGGTCGACACAAGCGCTCCTGGGTCGTGGGATCTGGGATCACCACATTCCACTACCCAGCGACCTCCCAGGCAACCAAGCAAGCTGGTCGTTGCGTGTAATCGTGGAGGGATGAGCGCTGACGACCAGGCCGGGATCGGCCGCCTCGACCTCGTCGTGGTCCGCACAGCTACGCCCGCTGACGTGTCCGCTCTCGCGGTGTTGCGGTGGAGGTGGGCTCTGGGGGACCAGCCCGCTGAGCCTGCTGCCCTGCGGGACTTCAGGTCTGCGCTAAGGGAGTGGATGACGGCTCAGGGTGAGGCCTCCGTCTGCAAGATCGCGGTCCTCGACGGAGAACTCGTCGGGATGGCGTCGCTCGCGGTTTTCGACCGGGTCCCCAATCCTGGCGATCTCCGGCGGCGATCGGGCGACGTGCAGAGCGTCTTCGTCGTACCGGAGCACCGCGGCCTCGGCATCGGTCGGCGGCTCATGCAAGCGATCTGCGAAACCGCCGACGACCTCGGAATCCGCAGCCTCACAGTCCACTCAAGCGAACAAGCCCTCCCGCTCTACCAACTCGTCGGCTTCACCCACTCCCACCTCCTCCTGCAGCGGGCTCACCAGGAGTAGATCAGCAGAGGAACCGGCGAGCCGCCGTACTGGCTCTTCACCTTCGGAGCCTCGATCCAGTCCAGCCCGACCATCCGCGGGCAGTCGCACTCAAGGTCGTCGACGCCGAGCCGCGGCTCTCCCGTCGCAACCTCGACCCGGAACACAGTGGTCATCCCGGACGGGTAGGGCACCCGCGAAACCTCGCGCCGAGACCACCTCAAGCCCCACCTCTTCAAGAACCTCTCGCCGTACGGCGACCTCAGGTTCTTCGTCTGCTTCGATGCCTCCGCCGGGCAAGGTCCAGTACTCCGGTCCGTCGTGCCGCCCAGGCGCGGTCTGGACCCGCTCCCTCACCATCAGCACCAACTCGCCCCGTTGAATCACAGCCGCCACCCGCACACGCTCGCTCACGCCGCCACCTTGGCATGCCACCCCACCACCTGCCGTACCGAAGGACAGGAGGTGGTCGGCCGCCCCGCCCCACCAGCCGAGGCGGGCCCGCTCATCACCACGTCTTGCCGGCCTGGTCCGGCGACCACCTCCTGTCCTCCGGTACGCCAG
>NZ_DASRXP010000557.1:0-8477 GCF_035687465.1 Kribbella sp. | reverse complement strand
CAGCGCCAGCACAATGGCCCCGAACTTCAGGGGCACAGGGTTGCGGTGCCGACGCCCGGTAGGGGAGGTCGGTCGTCGCATGATATTTCCTCTCAAAGGCGGACGGGTTTAGCGTGCTCCGGACCGGCCACGACCGGCCATCCAGCGGGAGAAGGCGAAGAGCAGCAGCACCAGGACGAGCAGCAGTGCGGCCGCACCGAAAGCGCGGCTGATGTAGTTGTCCTCAGGCGATTGCGACATCTTGAAGGTGAACAACGGCAGCGAGGTCATCGGCCCCGAGAACGGATTGAGATTCAGGTACGTCGTGTAGCCGGCCGTCAGCAGCACCGGCGAGGTCTCCCCGATGCCACGGGCGGTTCCGAGCACCAGTGCGGTGGCCAGACCGGGCCGGGCGGTCGGCAGTACCACTGACCACACCGTGCGCCACTGCGTCGCCCCAAGCGCGAGCGAGGCCTCCCGCAAACCGTTGGGCACCAACCGCAGCACCACTTCCGACGATCGCGCGATGATCGGCAGCATCATCACCGAGATCGCCATCGCCGCGACGAACCCCGACAACCGCATGCCGAAACCGATCAGCAGGACGACGTACGCGAACAGCCCGGCCACGATCGACGGGAGGGCGGTCATCGCCTCGACCACCGAGCGGACCAGCTTCGAGGCCCGGCCGCCGACCTCGGTCAGATAGACGGCGCAGAGGATCCCGAGCGGCAGGGTGACAGCGATCGCCATCCCGATCTGGATCATCGTGCCGGCCAGGGCATGCAGGGCGCCGCCGGCCGTCAACGGCTCGAGTGGTCCTGCCGTTCGCAGGTCCGAACTGAAGAAGTTCCAATGCGACAAGGCAGGGATGCCCCGGATCAAGGTGTAGCCGATGACACTGACCAGGGCGATGCCGACCAGGCCCGCGATGCTGTGCGCGAGGATCACCGCGAATCGGTCGGCGAGCACCACCCGGCCGCGGCGCAATCCGGTGATGAGCGTGTAGAACGCGGTGAAGAAAAGCCACCAGCAGACGATGAACCCGAGCGTTCCCTCGGTCGGCAGGATCCGGCTGTAGAGAACCCAGGTCAGGGACAACCCGGCCAGCAGCGAACCGATCAGGCAGGCGCGATCCTCGACGTCGACGACCCGGAGCTTGCGGCGCTCGGGTTCCGGCGGCGCCTCGGGCTCGAGCGGCCCATCCCCGACCGGCACGCCGTTCACCGGGGTGTTACTCGTCGAGGGAGGTGGCAGGTGAGTCGTTCCGGACCCGGGCGGCTGCGGAGCGAACGGGCTCTGCGACGGGGGCAGTGTCCTCATGGCGGTTCAGATCTCCGTTCCGGCGCCGCTACGGCTGCGGGACACGACGAATCCCGCGATCAGGTTGACGATCAGCGTGATGATGAACAGGACGAGGCCGGCGGCCATCAGGGCGTTCAACTGCGAGCCCGACGCCTCGCCGTACCGGAGCGCGATCATCGACGAGATGGTGATCGAGCCGGACTGCAGGACGTGCCAGTTGATCTCGAACAGCGGCGACACGATCATCACCACCGCGATCGTCTCGCCGAGCGCCCGGCCGAGACCGAGCATCGTGCCGCCGATGATGCCGCCGCGGCCGAACGGCAGCACGACCGCCCGCACCACACCCCAACTCGTGGAGCCCAGCGCGAGGGCCGCTTCCCGTTCGCCCGGCGGGGTTTGGTCGAACACCTCGCGCATCACCGCGCAGGCGATCGGCATCACCATCATCGCGACGACGATGCCGGCGATGAACGCCGACGACGCGTATGTCGCGCCGTCGAAGATCGCCGCGTCCGGGTCGGTGTCGACCTTGAAGACCGGGATCCAGCCGAACCAGTCGGTGATCCAGCGAGACAGATGGATGATCTGCGGCTGCAGCAGGAAGAAGCCCCACAGGCCGTAGACGATCGACGGCACCGCGACCATCAGGTCGACCAGGGCCACCAGCGACTTCTTCAACCCGCGGGGCGCCCACTCGGAGATGAACAACGCGGTCGCCAGCGCCACCGGGAACGAGATGGCGATCGCGATGGTGGCGATCACGATGGTGCCGAACAGCACCGCCGCGACACCGATCTGGTTCGCCTCGGGGTTCCACGACTGCTCGGTGAAGAACTTCCAGCCGTAGGCGTCCAGTGTTGGTTTCGCCTGGTACGCAAGGAAGACGCCGATGCCTCCGGTGATGAGCAGCACCAGCGCGCCGCCGCCCCGGGCCACCCACCGGAAGATCCGGTCGGACAAGGTGAGCGACGCGCGGAGGCGCCGCGGTACAAGGGTCTCTGGTACGACCGGTTCCGTGACCGCGGGGTCCTGCATGGCGGATCCGTTCACCTGCCCAGCTCTCTTTGGATCGGTACCGGCATCTGCGCCGACGTCAGCTCTGCCTGCTCGACCGCCTGGGTGAATCGATGGAACGCCCTGTGCGCGTCGATCCGGCGGGCGAACACCCCGGGACAGCGAACCTCTGGACCACCCGCGGCCGAGAGTTCCCACCGCCACCGACCGGCTGAATCCCTGCTCAGCCTGGGTTCCGCCTCACGCACCAGGCGCCGTACTGCGGCCAGTTCCTCTCGTGGCGGCCGGGTTCCACTCCGGCCCATCGCCAGCGGCCGGTTGTTGCCGGACAACAGCCGCCATCGGCGTTGCCCTCCTCGCGGATCGTCCAGGAACTGCATCCGCACCCCCACCGTCATTGCCCTCCCAATCTCTCCCCCAGAGTGATTGCCTCTGGAGAGTGACCAGGTGGGGACAACGCGTGGTGAACCGAACCGAAGCGGTGCATGAACACACCAGAGAATCGGCCGCGAAGGAAACAAACATTCAACTAGTGCGACTTTGCACAGCAATCCGGCGCGGAAACGGGAATTCTTTCGGCCGAATTTGTCAGAACATATCTGAGTGCGAGGGTCTCCTCACTGGGAGTGTGCCCTATCCATCCTGCATCCGGCGAGCGGTGGTCCGATAGTCGTGCGAGGTGGTCCCTGGACCCGCAGACGCGTTAGGTGCGCTTCTTCTTCTTCGACCTTCGGAAGACGAAGACAGCCGCTACGCCAGCAAGCAGCAGTGCCGGGATCCAGGCCAGGGGCTCCGACGAGCCCAGCGGCAGGTTCCAGAACGTGGAGAGCGTGTTCACGCACTCCCCTGGATCTGTGCATTGGGTCGCACCTGTTACCGGCGCGAGCGCAAGCACGACGACCACGGCCGTCAGCGCCGCCCTCGAGAACCTGCTCATCTCCTGACGGTAGGTGCCTAAGGACTCGATGTCAGTGGGGCGGGCTCAGGGCGGAGATGTATTCGGTTCCCGTGCAGGTCGCGCCGAAGCGGGGAAAGATGTACGTGACGGCGAATTCGTGGGCCGCGCCGTCGAGACCTGTCATCGCGTCGGTCAGGAAGAGCGTGCTGTAGCCGGCGTCGGAGGCGACCCGGCCGGTGGATTCGACGCCGAAATTGGTGGCGATACCGGCCAGGGCGATCGTGCCGATGTCGCGGGCGCGCAACAGGTCGTCGAGACCAGTCTGGTGGAAGGCGCCGACCGACCGCTTCACGATCTCCACGTCACCCGGCTGCGGGGCGAGTTCGGGCGCCAGTTCGCTTCCCCCGGGCTGTACGCCGAGCCCGGGGCGTTCGACCCGGACATGAACGACCAGCCCACCCACGGATCTGGTCGCGTCAGCCAGCGCGACACACCGCTCCAGCACTTCCCGGCCGGACAACGGCGCCGTCTCGAGCGCGATGATGCGCGGCATCAGATCGATCAGCACCAAGGCAGTACGGCGGGGTTCCAGCTGCAGTGTGGTCACGTTTTCCGAGATTAGCCCAGGTCATTCGCCAGGTGATTCGCGAACGTGGTGTCCTTCTCGATCGGAGAGAAGCCGAAGCGCCAAAGACCGCCGTCGTACGAGCCTTGCGGAAGCGGGCGTCCGCCGGGTTGCCAGAGTGGTTGCCACGCGACGGCGCCGTTCTGCGGGTCGTACCAGTGGTTGTCCTCAGCCCACGCCGATCCTTGCCGATAGGCGGTGACGAGGCTCAGTCCGGGTCCGGTCGCCATCGACCAAGCGGGCAGTCCGGACACATCGCCGTTGCGCTCGAATCCACCCGGGTCGCCCAGGTTCGGCAACGCCGAGTCGACGTTGAGCGCGACCTCCCAGACAGGGGCCGTCGTGCTTCCGTTGACGTGCCATCGCAGGCTGGTGTCGAACGTCTTCGGGCCGAACGCGAAGGACCAGTCGACCGTCACAGGTTCGTCGTTGAAACGGATTCCTCGCAACTTGAGACTGTTGCCGCGAGCATCGACCCTCGCCGCGGCACCTGCCGTATCGGTGGCCCCGAAGTTCCCGACCGCGAGATAGGGCGCGGTGGAGCGGGACGAGGAGTCAAGTCCCGGCCGGTAGCGGCTATGGCCGGACGGGTCCACTTCGAGTGAGGTGAGTGCCGCCCGCGGCGTTGTCTGCACAGTCGCCCGGTAGTACTTCGTACTGATAACCCGACCCCGCGTCACCTGCAAAGTGCTGAAGTCGAGCGGTGCGATGAACAGCCCGCCCTTGCCCCAGCCAGCACCGGTGACGTACCACTTGCTGCCGTCCTGGACCACCTCGGCCGCGTGGGCAGAAATTGTTCCGACCTGCTGGTCGATGGTGAACTGCAGCGGGTCCTTGCTCTTGTAGACCTTGGTGACCTCATAGCCCCCGTCGCAGCAGATGAAGAGATACCAATCGCTGCCGCGCTGCACCACGTACGGCGACTCGGTCGGCCCGCCGAACGTCCCGGTCTGTGGATGCTGGAACGCGACCCTACGCTCACTCCAGTGCCGCAGATCGGAACTGGTGCGGTAGGCAACGAGGTGGTTCCCACCGGCAGGCGTCGAGTTCGCCGTGTAGTACATCACCCACTGGTTGCCGACCCTCTGCACCATCGGATCGCGGCCGTCGAACCCGTCGGTGAACAGGGGGTTCGCCGCATCCCTCGTCCAGTGCACCAGATCCGTCGAGGTCGCGAGATGCATCCGGTACGCCGTGTGGTCGGGCGTCCCGGCGGCGTAGAACATGTAATAGGTACCGGCGTCGTACATCACATACGGCGCCCAGATGTGGCTCTCCCCTGCCGCCGGATCGGCGAACAGCGCCGGCGGCTGCTTCGTCCACGGTCCGTTCGGCGAGGGCGCGGTAGCGTGGCCGAAACTCTTCTCGTCGAGCGGGTCGGCCGGCTCGGCATGGGTGATGGCGTAGACGTGCCAGGTGCCGGTCTTCCGGTCCTGAACGAGCGTGTGATCGTTGTAGTACCACGGACTCGTCTCCCCCACGCTCGGGTCATAGACCTTCACGAACTTGCCTGCAGCAACTACTCGATCGACCTGAACGAACGGCACGCTCCGGATACCACCGGCGCTCGCCGGGAGTGATTGCACAGCGAGAACGGCGGCCACCATCACCATCGCTAGGACCTTCGTCGCCCACGTCATGAGTTCAGCTCCAGATCGAGGAGGTCGACACCAACGAGATAGCCGATCGCGGCGGGGTTCTTCCCAGTCACGGTGATGCTGAGCTGATGTTTGCCGGCAGTAAGTACGGCGTTGCCCAGGTCAACGTTCTCGGTCGACACCCCAGCTGCGGCGTAGCCGTCGAAGGTCACCGGGGTGTTGCCGTCGACACCGATCTGCGCGATCCCGTAGTCAGCCGCCTTAGTGAGCACCGTCGACAGGTGGTAGGTCCCGGCGGTCGGTACTGCGAATTCGAGGACCACCTTGTCACCGGCCTTGGTCCCGTGGATCCAGAGCTGACTTCCGCCCGACCAACTCACGCCGCAGCAACTCCCCTGTGGATCGGCCGGGACTGTCGCGGACACCGCCGGCAACAGCGACTCGGCTTCGACCCTGAGCGTGCTGCCCGAGGTTGCCTCCACTGCAGCGGACTTGCCGCTCTGGTTTCCGGCTAGATCAACTGCCACAACCCAATAGCGCCAGGTCTGGTGCAGGCCGATCCCCTTGTGCAGGAAGCCCGGGCTCCTGCTGCTGCCGACCAGCTTCTCCGCACCGCCTGCGGTCGCCCCGTAGACCTTGTACTCCGCGATGCCACTCTCGTCCGCGCTGTCGGACCAGTTCAGCGCGATCGCGTTGTCGGTCCGACCCGTCGCCGTGAGGTTCTGCACCGGCGCCGGAGCCCGCCGATCGGCGTACGGGAGGACTAGGGAGTGGACGGTGTAGCCGGCCGCTGTCCAGGCGGGACCTGGGGTCGGGCGGAGTTCGATGGTGAGCATGCTCCGGCCGAAGGTCCGAGCTGCGGGAAGCTGGAAGTCGTCGTCGAGCCAGCGCTGGCGATCGTTGCCCAGCGGCTGCAACCAGGTCCCGACCTCCTTGCCGTTGACAACCACCTTGGCCGACTGCCACGCCACGTTCTGATCACTGGTACGACGTAACGTCACGCCCCGGTTGATCGGATCCACCTTCACGGTGAACCGGATTGGCTGGGTCGTCGAGCGAACCTGGTCAGTCAGGACCGTGTCGTCGTGGTCTCCTTCGTAGACCGAGGTCAGCTCTGCTTGCGTCCCGGCGTCGGAGTACGAATGCTGCTGACGACTTGTGGCCAAGCCGGTGTCGATCCTGTCGGTCTCCCTCGCGCCGAACTGCGCCGCGGAGTACAGGAAAGCTGTCGAGCCGTAGATCGCCGGGTGGTCGTTCTGCTGGCCGTGCTCGATCCCGAAGATCAGCTGGTTCTGGTAGCCGATCGAGTCGGTGATGTGCAGGCGGAACGCGCTGTCGCACTCGTACTTGCACTCACCCGCCTGTACCTCGTGGCCGGAGTTGCCGTGGAACGGCGTGGCATAGGTGCCCTGGTTGAAGTACCAGCCGGACTCGTAGTAGTCCTCGGTGCCGGTGCCGTGGATCGCCGGGGTGCGCTCGCCGTCGACGTACACGCGCTCGTCGCCCTCGAGATACCCGCGGGTGTTGCCGTCCGGCTGCAGCCCTTCCATGGTCTGCGAGACGCCGACGAGCTTGCCGCGACCGGTGGTGTCGGCGATCGTCCAGTCGCTGCCGAACACGGGCTCCGCGCGGTGCGAGATCGCCGTGAAGTAGCCGCTCTTGCCCGTCACCAGGTCGATCGCGGCCTGGTGATCCCGAGCCGCCGTGACCTCCGCCTGCCCCTTCAGCCCGTACTGCGTTGGGTTCACCAGGGTGACTGTGGCCCGTGCGAGGTAGGGCATCGGCCACCACGCGGAGTACCAGCCGGCCGGGTCCATCGCGAAGAAGAGCGAGCGCACGTCGTTCTCGCCGAGGCCCGAGCCGAAGAACTCCCCGAGCGGGGCGTCCACCCGCTTCTTACCGTCGACCGTCACCTGGACCCGGACCCCGGCGAGCAGCGCATCCGAGGACTTGACGCGTTCCGCATCCGCCGGCGTCGCGGCGTACGGCATCGAGTGCTGACCGTTCCACCGCTCCTGGGTGATCGAGTAGCCGTGGGCCTGCTCGTCGGCGCGGTGGTTCTGGCCGACGTCGAGGGTGTCGGTGCGCTTCGCGGTACCGCCGACGATCGAGTCCGCCCAGTAAGTGAACTCGTTGAAGTCGAGATCCGAGGAGATGAACTCGTTGCGGATGGTGATTTGCGACTTGCCCGCGGTCGCACTCGCCGGCAGGTCGACCGTCTGGTCGTGCCACTGGGCGCCGGCGGCTTTCAGCGGAGCCCATTCGCCGACCTGGGTGCCGTCGACGAAGATCCTCGCGCGCTGGTTGCCGATCCGCAGGTCCATCCGTCTGGTCAGCTTCACGCCGCTGTTGGCCGGGTCGAGCTTGACCGTGAACTGGCTGCCGCCGACGAATGCGCGGCCGTCGTCGGCGAACGACTTCAGGTCGAGACCGACGAGCTGCGGCAGCTTCAGGCGGAGCGCGCTGAGCTCACCGGGACCGTAGCTGTCGGACAACGTCATTTGCTTGCCGGGGGCAAGGTTCACCGGCTTGGCGGTGGTCTTCGCGGCCGGGTTGGCCGGCTTGGGATCCGTGCTGCCGGAGGCCGTCAGCAGGGCGACGACATCCTCGGCCTTGTCGGTCGGGTCGAAGGTGGCGATGCCTGTTGCATCGGGGAACTCGCGGTAGTCGACGTGGTAGAAGAGCGGGTTGTTCTGGACGGTCACCCGCATCGAACTGCGGTACGGCATCGGCACTCGGAGATAGACACCGCCGCTGCTCTGCAGGGCGTTCGCGACCAGCGGGTAGACGAAGGGTGCGCCGAGCTTGCCGTCGACGACATCCTGCAGGTCGGCGTCGAGCACCTTCTTCCCATCGAGCTCGATGGTGATGGTGCCGGTCTTGCGGACATCGCCTTCGTCTCGGGTGAACCAGATCGACGCGATCTCCCCGGGACCGGCATCTTCGGCCAGGACACAGCCGGACGGGCCGGTCCGCAGGCAGGAGTACTTGCCGTCGAAGCCGTCGTTGTTGGTGCCGTCGCGGCCGAAGCTGGAGAACTGCTTGGTCCGGACGC
>NZ_DASRXP010000556.1:0-10962 GCF_035687465.1 Kribbella sp. | reverse complement strand
CCTGACTCAACGACAGGGCAGGCCCACCGAGATGGGCGACCAGGCCAACGACAGCGTCATCCTCGGCAGCCCGCTGCAAGCCGGCCACGAGCTCACGCAGCGTAGGGAGGTGCCGCATCCTGAACGCCGCCACCGGCGACGCGGGCGGCGTCTCCACCACACCCCGGGTCAGATCCAACTCCAGCAAGATCGCCATACACCGACCCTAGACACTCACCGCAAGAGCGGGGTGTCAGAGGTAGGTCTGGGTGCTGGGTGGGGCGGACTCCATCCAGGCGAGGACGCCGGTGAGGGCTTCCTCGGTCATCGCGAAGTGGACCGTGCGGTCGGTCAGTTCGGCGTCCACGATGACGTGACCGGCGTAGGTGACCAGGGGCTCGTTGCCCATCGGGCGGCGGGTGGTGACCCCTCGCAACTGGCGGCGGTTGACGGTCAGCTTCGGCCACCAGGCCAGGCTGAACACGCGGAACCACTGGAGGTCGTCACCGACGTACCGGGCCAGGCCGAGCGCCCAGCCGCGGCCGTGGTCCTTCTGGGCCAGTTGGAGGCTGCAATCGAACGTGCCGCCGTCCCTGGACAACCAGCGACGACGGCACGCGAAAGCGATGATCAGCAGTACGGCAGCAAGGAAACAGACCCCGACCACATCGAGGGCTGTCCTCATATTTTGCCGACCTCATTCCTGGTGCCGTCGACTGAGCGACACCTTCCCCGAACCGTACTGACTGTGACTGCCCTGCTAAAACGTACTCTTTTCAATTATTACAGGTCGGTTCAGGTCGCCTGTTCGGCGGCCCTCACTCTTGCCTCGGCGGTCCGGACGTGCTCCTCGTGCTCGCCTTCCGAATCGGTCCCGGCGGCCTGGGCACGCTCGAGATCGCGCTTGGCCTCCTCCAGATCGATGTCGTGACCCATCTCGGCGTTCTCGGCCAGGATCGAGACCCGGTCGTTCGCCACCGAGATGAAGCCGTCCGGCGCGGCCGCGACGAAGTACTCGTCGTCGACGGTCCGCACCTGGACACTACCGCCCTGCAGCAGGCCGAGCAGCGGGGCGTGGCCCGGCAGGATGCCGACGTCGCCGTCGGTGGTGCGGGCGATGACGATCTTCGCCTGCCCCTGCCAGACCGTCCGCTCCGCCGCGACGAGGGCTACCTCGAGGTGCTTCGCAGCTTCATCGGCCATCAGTTTTCCTTCTGCAGCTCAGCCCACTTGCGCTCGACGTCTTCGAGGCTGCCGGTGTTGAAGAACGCCTGCTCGGCGATGTGGTCCGTCTCGCCCTCGGTGATCTTCTTGAAGGACTCGATGGTTTCCTTCAGCGGCACAGTGGAGCCGGGGATGTTGGTGAACTTCTCCGCCATATAGGTGTTCTGCGACAGGAACTGCTCGATCCGGCGCGCCCGCGCGACGACGATCTTGTCCTCCTCGGACAGCTCGTCGACACCCAGGATGGCGATGATGTCCTGCAGTTCCTTGTTCTTCTGCAGGATCTGCTTCACCCGGACGGCCACGTCGTAGTGCTCCTGGCCGATGTACTGCGGGTCGAGGATCCGCGAGGTGGAGCTCAGCGGGTCGACGGCCGGGTACAGACCACGCGACGCGATGTCACGCGACAGCTCGGTGGTCGCGTCCAGGTGCGCGAACGTGGTGGCCGGCGCCGGGTCGGTGTAGTCGTCGGCGGGGACGTAGATCGCCTGCATCGAGGTGATCGAGTGACCCCGGGTCGAGGTGATCCGCTCCTGCAGCACGCCCATCTCGTCGGCCAGGTTCGGCTGGTACCCCACCGCGGACGGCATCCGGCCGAGCAGCGTGGAGACCTCGGACCCGGCCTGGGTGAACCGGAAGATGTTGTCGATGAAGAGCAGCACGTCCTGCCCCGCGACGTCGCGGAAGTACTCCGCCATCGTCAGCGCCGACAGCGCGACCCGCAGCCGGGTGCCCGGCGGCTCGTCCATCTGACCGAAGACCAGCGCGGTGTCCTTGAAGACGCCGGCCTCTTCCATCTCGTGGATCAGGTCGTTGCCCTCACGGGTGCGCTCACCGACCCCGGCGAACACCGAGGTGCCACCGAAGTTGTGCGCGATCCGGTAGATCATCTCCTGGATCATCACGGTCTTGCCGACACCCGCACCGCCGAACAGGCCGATCTTGCCGCCCTGCACGTACGGGGTGAGCAGGTCCAGCACCTTGATGCCGGTCTCCAGCATCTCGGTCTTGGACTCGAGCTGGTCGAAGGGCGGCGCCTTGCGGTGGATCGGCCAGCGCTCGGTGATCTCGAACTCGGACTCGTCCTGGCTCAGGCACTGCCCGGTCACGGACCAGACCCGGCCCTTGGTGACGTCGCCGACCGGCACGGAGATGGCCGCGCCGGTGTCACGCACCTCGGAGCCGCGGACCATGCCGTCGGTGGGCTTCATCGAGATCGCCCGGACGATGTTGTCGCCGACGTGCAGCGCGACCTCGAGGGTGATCGTCTGAGTGTTGTCGCCCAGGGTGATGTCCACCTCGAGCGCGTTGTACATGTCGGGCATCGCGTCCGCGGGGAACTCGATGTCGACGACCGGGCCGATCACCCGGGCGACGCGGCCGACGCCCGGGGCGCCCGCCTCGTTGTTCTTCTCGGTAACCGTGGCAGTCATCTCTCTCACTCGCTCCCGGCGGAGGCGTCGGCGAGCGCACCCGCGCCACCGACGATCTCGCTGATTTCTTGGGTAATTTGGGCCTGACGCGCCTGGTTGGCCTCACGCGTCAGTCGCTCGATCAGGTCCTGCGCGTTGTCTGTAGCGGACTTCATCGCCCGCTGCCGGCTGGCCAGCTCGGAAGCGGCCGCCTGCAGCATGCAGTAGTGGATCCGGCTGGCGACGTACTTCGGCAGCAGTCCGTCCAAAACCTCCTCGGCGGAGGGCTCGAACTCGTACAGCGGCAGTACTTCGTCGTCCGCCGGTGGCTCCTCGCCCTCGACGACCTCCAGCGGCAGCAGCCGGATCACGTCCGGGCGCTGGATCAGCATCGACACGAACCGGGTGAAGACGATGTGGATCTCGTCCACGCCGCCTTCCTCGACCGGCTTCAGGAAGGCCTCGATCAGGGCATCGGCGATCTCCCGCGCCCGGGCGAACGACGGGGCGTCGGAGTCACCGCTCCACGACTGCGCGACCTCGCGCTGCCGGAAGGTGTAGTAGGCGATCCCCTTGCGGCCGCTCAGGAACGGAACGACCTCTTTGCCGTCGTCGTGCAGCAACTGGTTCAGCCGCTCACCCTCGCGGATGACCGACGAGGAGTAGGCACCGGCCTGGCCGCGGTCCGAGGTGATCAACAGGACCGCGGCGCGCTTCGGATTCGGTTTCTCGGTGGTCAGCGGGTTGTCGACGTTCGAGAACGTGGCCACCGCCGACACGGCACGGGTGAGCTCACGCGCGTACGGACCGGCCGCCTGGGCACGTTGCTGCGCCTTGACGATCCGGGACGCCGCGATGAGCTCCATCGCGCGGGTGAGCTTCTTGATCGTCGAGACCGAGGCCCGGCGCTCGCGAAGCTCCCGCAGACTGGCTGGCATGGGTTGATCAGCCCCGCTTCTGCCGGACGATCTGCTCCTGCGCGACGTCCTCGGAGTCCATCGCCTCGGCCTCCTCCTTGCCGGCCAGCAGTTGGCCGTCGGAGGTCTGGAAGGTCGGCTTGAACTCGTCCAGGGCGGTGTCGATGGCCTGGGCGTTGTCGTCGTCGAACTTGCCGGTCTCCCGGATCGCGTCGAGCACCTTGCCGTCGTGCTTCAGGTAGTCCAGGAACTCGCGCTCGAACCGCAGCACGTCGTTCACCGGGACGTCGTCGAACTTGCCCGACGTACCGGCCCAGACCGAGACGATCTGCTCCTCGATCGGGTACGGCGAGTACTGCGGCTGGCGGAGCAGTTCCACCAGACGCTGACCGCGATCCAGCTGCCGGCGGGAGGTGGCATCCAGGTCGGAGGCGAACATCGCGAACGCCTCCATCGCGCGGAACTGCGCCAGGTCGATCTTCAGCGAGCCGGACACGTTCTTCATGCCCTTGACCTGCGCGGCGCCGCCGACCCGGGAGACCGAGACACCGACGTCGATGGCCGGCCGGATGTTGGCGTTGAACAGGTCGGACTGCAGGAAGATCTGCCCGTCGGTGATCGAGATGACGTTGGTCGGGATGAAGGCCGACACATCGTTGGCCTTGGTCTCGATGATCGGCAGACCGGTCATCGAGCCGCCGCCCAGCTCGTCGGACAGCTTCGCGCAACGCTCGAGCAGCCGGCTGTGCAGGTAGAAGACGTCACCCGGGTAGGCCTCACGGCCCGGCGGGCGGCGCAGCAGCAACGACATCGCCCGGTAGGCCTCGGCCTGCTTGGTCAGGTCGTCGAACACGATCAGCACATGCTTGCCCTGGTACATCCAGTGCTGGCCGATGGCCGAGCCGGTGTACGGCGCGACGTACTTGTAGCCTGCCGGGTCGGACGCCGGGGAGGCGACGATGGTGGTGTACTCCATCGCGCCGGCCTCTTCGAGCGCACCGCGCACCGAGGCGATCGTCGAGCCCTTCTGGCCGATCGCCACGTAGATGCAGCGGACCTGCTTCTTCGGGTCGCCGGACGCCCAGTTGTCCTTCTGGTTGATGATCGTGTCGACGGCGATCGCGGTCTTGCCGGTCTTGCGGTCGCCGATGATCAGCTGCCGCTGGCCGCGACCGATCGGGATCATCGCGTCGATCGCCTTGATGCCGGTCTGCAGCGGCTCGCGGACCTCCTGGCGGTCCATCACGCCGGCCGCCTGCAGCTCCAGGGCACGGTGGCCGTCGAGATCCTTGATCTCGCCCAGGCCGTCGATCGGCTTGCCCAGCGGGTCGACGACGCGACCGAGGTAGCCGTCGCCGACCGGCACGGACAGCACCTCGCCGGTCCGGCGGACCTGCTGGCCTTCGTCGATGCCGTCGAACTCACCGAGGACAGCGACGCCGATGTCACGGACGTCGAGGTTCAGGACGAGGCCCTTGCTGCCGTCCTCGAACTCCAGCAGCTCGCTGGCCATCGCCGAGGGCAGGCCCTCGATGTGCGCGATGCCGTCACCTGCGTCGATTACGGTGCCGACCTCTTCGCGGGTCGCCGTCTCCGGTTCGTAGCTGGAGACGAAGCGATCCAGGGCGTCCCGGATTTCCTCCGGCCTGATCGTGAGCTCCGCCATATCTTCCGTCCCTGCTTTCTTGCCTAAGTGATGGCTAAAAGTGTTGTGGGGTCAGCCCGCGATGCGCCGTTGCGCCTCGTCGAGCCGGGCCGCGATGGTTCCGTCGATCACTTCGTCACCGATGTTCACCCGGACACCGCCGACGACGGCAGGGTCCACGATCACGTTCAGCTGGATCTTTCGACCGTACTGCCGGCCGAGCGCCTCGGCGAGCCTGGAACGTTCGCCCTCGGTCAGGTCGACCGCCACCCGGACGGTTGCGATGCTGGCACTGCGCCGGGCCGCCGCGGCGACCTGGTAGGACCGCATCGCGGTCGCGAAGTGCTGGCCACGACCGTCGACGGCCCGCTCGGCGAGCCGCACGGTAGCCGGATCCGCCTTGCCTTCCAGCAGACCACGGATCAGTTCCTGGCGTAGTCCGAGCGGGATGTTGCGGTCGCTCAGCTTGCCGCTCAGCTCCCGCTCCCCCGCGACCACCCGGTCGAGCCGGAACAGTTCGTCCTCGAGCTCGTCCAGCTTGCTCTGACCGTCGGCGTAGGCCACGTCGGCCTCGACGCTCAGGTCGTCCAGCGCGTTGGCCAGGTCCCGGCTGCTGACCCAGCGACCGCTGACCGCGACGGTGAGGATCTCCAGCGCCGGGGCCGAGATCTTCCCGCTGAACAGTTGCTCGACCAGTCCGGTCCGGCTCGGCACGGGGCGGGCCGGGTCGGTCAGGGCCCGCCGGAGCGTGCCGTTGCTGTCGAGCAGCTTGGCGATCGAGAACAGCTCGTCGCCAAGGCCTTCGGTGACGGTGACACCCGCCAGGGCCTCATGGACCCGGGCAAGTGACTCCCTCGATGTGCCGCGCATCAGCCGTCCGTTCCGACAGCCTGCCGGGCCGACTCCGACGACTCCAGGTCCGCCAGGAAGCGCTCGACGGTCCGGCGCTGGCGCGCCTCGTCCTCGAGCGACTCACCGACGATACGACCCGCCAGCGAGGTGGCCATCGTGCCCACCTCACTGCGCAGCGAGGCGACGGCCTGGGCCCGCTCGGCTTCGATCTGGGTGCGGGCGTGCGTCACGATCCGGTCGGCCTCGACGCCGGCCTGCTCGCGCAGCTCCGCGATGATCTGCGCACCCTGCTCACGCGCGTCCTCCCGGATCCGGGCGGCCTCCTGCCGGGCCTCGGCCAGCTGCGCGTTGTACTTGTCCAGCGCCGCCTTCGCCTCTGCCTGGGCCTGCTTGGCCTCGTTCATCCCGCCCTCGATCGCCTGCGTGCGGTCCGCGTAAGCCTTTTCGAACCGCGGCACGACGATCTTGGCGAAGGCGACGGCCAGCAGGATCAGGAAGACGAACGCGAAGATGATCTCCGCGGTGTGCGGCATCAACGGGCTAGGGCCCGCCTCCTCGCCAGCTGCCTCGCTAAGCGGTACCAGCATCGTCAACATGTCTGAATCCTGTCAGTCGGGGAGAGGGTGCGATCAGCGGAAGACGAAGGCGAGCGCGATACCGATGATCGCCAGCACCTCGGTGACACCGAAGCCGATCCACGCGATCGACTGCAGCCGGCTCTGTGCCTCGGGCTGACGCGCGGTGCCGTTGATGACCGCGGCGAAGATCAGGCCGACGCCGACACCCGGGCCGATCGCGGCAAGGCCGTAGCCGAGGACGGCGATGTTGCCTTCGAGAGCGAGAGCGATGTTGCTCATGTGCGGTGCTTCCTTTCGGTACGGATAGGGAGCTATCCGGGGTTCCGTTTGCTACGGGTCTGTTGGGTGGTGCGGATCAGTGTTCGTCGGCGATGGCGCTGCCGATGTACTGCGCGGTCAGCACGACGAAGATGTAGGCCTGGATGCACTGCACGAACAGCTCCAGACCGGCGATCGGGATCGCCACCAGGAAGGTGATGACACCGACACCGCCGAGCGCGATGTTGCCGGTCTCGAAGAGCATGTACTCGCCGCCCAGCACGAACACCAGGATCAGGATGTGGCCGGCGAACATGTTGGCGAACAGCCGCAGGCTCAGCGAGACCGGCCGGACCAGGATGTTCGAGATGAACTCGATCGGGATCATCAACGGCATCAGCCACGCCGGTACGCCGGCCGGCATCGTCTGCAGCTTCAGGTAACCCCCGAAGCCGTGCTTGCGAATTCCGACAGTGTTGAAGATCAGCCAGCTCATCACAGCCGCGGCGTAGGCCCAGCCGATATGGCTGAAGGTCGGGAACTGGATCAGCGGCACCGAGGCGGCCACGTTGTTCAGCAGGATGAAGAAGAACAGGCCGCACAGGTACGGCACGTACTTCATGTGCTCCTGGCTGCCGATCGCATCCCGGGCGATCGAGTTCCGGACGAAGTTGTACCCGAGCTCACCGGCGAACTGCAGCTTGCTCGGCACGATCGCGGACTTGCGCGACGCTCCCCAGAAGAACCAGACGATGATGATCACCGACAGGGTGGCCACCAGCACCGGCTTGGTCAACCAGGGGATGCTCGCCCAGATGGGCGGCAGGTTGAAGTCCTCAGGACCGGGTGGAATGAACTCGGTCGAAACGCCGGCGATCACCGGGTCTCCTCTCGCGTCGTGCTCAAGTCGTTCGCCATGGGGCTAGGGGCAGGGCGGCTCAGGGCAAGGCGGTCAACAACGTCAGACCCGGCAGGGCTCAGGTACGCCCGTACCGGAAGTGCAAAAGCAGGATGGTGAGCCCGGCACCGAGGACGATGCCCACCGGAAGGAAGAACGGGGTGCCAAGCCAGCGATCCAACCCGAATCCGATACCGCCGTAGACGACGATTCCGCCGATCAAGTAGGACAAGACCCTCCAGCCGTCTGCCGAGTTGCTCGGCGGCGGCGGTGGATCTGATTGATGGCTCATTGGCACCCGAAAGGTACCAGTCGGCAACATGCCTGGTCACATCGGTATCCGGACACTGCCGCCCACTACGGATCGTGGTCACGCCGTCACCTCGTTGTCGAGGTCGTAGATCGGGATCCGCAGGTGCGTCCAGGCCCAGATCTCGCCGGCCATCCAGCCCATCACGACCACCATCGCGCTGATCCCCAGCGCGGTCAGGTTGACGTTCTCGGCCAGGCTCTCGGAGCTCAGGGCGACGGCCAGCAGACCACCGAAAATCGCGATCCGGCCGGTGTAGGAGGCCATCGCGACCGCCAGTTGCATGGTCGGGGTGGCGCGGCGGGACAGGTGCAGCGCGAACAGCCCGGCGCCGGAGAAGACGATCACCATCAGCAGACCCAGCAACGCACCCCACAGGCCCTCGAGCCCGGCAGCCACGGTAGCGATCGCGGCGGTGTTCACGCCGACAACCATCGCTGCGAGCAGCGCGCCGCGCAGCATGACCAATGCCGGGTGCCTGGTTGCCTGGCCGGCGACTTTTTCGCGACTACCTAAGGAAGCCATCGGGTGTTCCGTCCTGCTGGCGACCGGGATTTTGCCCTCGGTCGTCGGGTGGGCGGGGTCAGGGGTGAAGCTGTTCTTTGCTGGTGCTTGTGAAAACTAGCACAAAGTCTGCTGGGTCAGCAAAACGGTCAGCAGAACGAGCACCCTGCCGCTGTACACGAACACCTTATCGGTAGGCCAGGAGCCGTACTGGTCTGGTGCCGGTCCGCCTGGATCGCGGTGCGTCAGACCTTGGCCAGCGGCTTGGCCGTACGGTGCGGAAGTCCGGTGGTGAGCAGGACCGCGGCGACGGTGACGGCGAGTACCAGGAGCACGGTCCACCAGGACAGCAGCAGGCCGAGGACGACCACTCCGAAGGCGATCAGGGCGGTCCAGAGGTACATCAGCAGCACCGCGCGACGATGCGAGTGACCGCGTTGCATGAGCCGGTGATGCAGGTGCAACTTGTCCGCCGCGAACGGCGAGCGGCCGGCCTTCGTACGCCGGATGTAGGCCAGCGTCAGGTCGAGCGCCGGGATCGCCAGTACCGCGATCGGCAGGATCAGCGGGAGCAGGGCCGGCAACAGACTCGAGCCACCCACCTCGTACGGGACCGCGTTCGGGTCCATCTGCCCGGTCAGGCTGATGGTGGACGCGGCCAGCATCAACCCGATCAGCAGTGAGCCGGAATCCCCCATGAACACCCTTGCGGGGAAGAAGTTGTGCGGCAGGAAGCCCAGACAGGCGCCGGCCAGCGCGACCGTGATCAGGGTCGAGGTGGTCGCACGGTCGAGGTTCTGCTCGACGTTCAACAGGTACGAGTAGGTGAAGAACGCGGTGGCACCGATCGCGGTGACGCCGGCGGCGAGACCGTCCAGGCCGTCGACGAAGTTCACCGCGTTGGTGGAGACGAGCAGGATGCCCGCGGTCACCACGGCCAGTTGTGCGGCCGGCGGCGAGAGGATGCCGCCGGGCAGCGGCACCCAGTACAGCTGGATGCCCTGGATGACCAGCACGCCGACGGCCAGGACCTGACCGGCCAGTTTGGTGATCGCGTCCAGTTCGTACAGGTCGTCGACCACGCCGACGGCGCAGATCACCACGCCGCCGATCAGGATCGCGCGGGCGTCGTGGGCGACCTGCAGGCTGTCACCGAGGAACGGCAGGCTGGAGGCGACGGCGAATCCGGCGATCAGGCCGCCGAGGATCGAGATGCCGCCGAAGTACGGGATCGGGACCTTGTGGACGTCGCGGGAGCGCACCTTCGCGACCGCGCCGTAGCGCAACGCGATCTGCCGGGCCACGCCGGTCAGCAGGAAGGTCGTGGCCATGGCCACGAACAGGACCAGCAGATACTCCCTCACTAGTCCGCAGGCCTCACATCGGTCGCCTTGTCTTCGTCACTGTCGTTGGACGCCGCGGCGACCTCATCGGTTGGCTCGTCGTCCTGCACAGGTTCAGCGACATCGAAGTCGCTGGTGACCTCGGGGACGATCTTGCGGAGGTCGTTGAGGGACAGAGCGCCGATGCGAACGACATGAGGCACGTCGCCGGTGAGGTCGACGATCGTGGACGGCTCGCCGCCGGTGGAGGTGCCGCCGTCGAGGTAGACCGCGACTGAGTCCTGGAGTTGCGCCTCGGCGTCGTACACGTCGAGAGCCGCGGGCTGGCCGCTGCGGTTGGCCGAACTGACCGCGAGGGGTCCGGTACGGGACAGCAGTTCACGGGTGTTCTCGTGATCCGGCACCCGCAGCGCGACGGTCCCCTGGGTGTCACCGAGGTCCCACATCAACGAGGTCTGTGCGTGGCAGATCACCGTCAGCGGCCCGGGCCAGAACTCCTCGCAGAGCTTGCGCCCCGCCTCTGGGATGTCCGTAGCGAGCGCGTCGAGCGACTCGACCACCGAGATCAGCACCGGCGGTGGCATGTCCCGGCCGCGGCCCTTGGCATCCAGCAGCCGTTGCACCGCGTCCGCCTTGAAGGCGTCCGCGGCGATTCCGTACACCGTGTCCGTCGGCAGCACGACCAGATCACCGGCCTCGATGGCATCGACGGCCGCCCGGTAGGCATGCACCAACTCGTCGCCGGTGAAATCAAAACGCTCGCTCACGCAGTGAATCGTGCCACTCCCCTGGTCAACCGCTCCACTTGGGCCACCCGAGAGCATCTCTGACAATTGACTGTCAGGAACCGGGCAGGCCGACCGGGATGCTGCATAGGATCCCGGCCATGACCTTGTCGCGCGAATTCCTCACCGGTCTGCCGAAGGCCGAGCTGCATGTCCACCACGTCGGATCCGCCTCGCCGCGAATCGTGGCCGAGCTGGCCGCGCGCCATCCGTCCTCGCCGGTGCCCACCGATCCGGCCGCGCTGGCGGAGTACTTC
>NZ_DASRXP010000555.1:0-12744 GCF_035687465.1 Kribbella sp. | reverse complement strand
TCGTTTATGCCGGGCACTCGATGGGTGGGATGACGTTGATGGCGCTGGCGGAGCGGCGGCCTGATCTGTTCGGATCTCGGATTGCGGCTGCCGCGTTGATCAGTACTTCGTCGGGGCAGATCACTTCCCGCCCTTTCAGATTGCCCGCGCGGCTGGACGGGGCTGCGACGGCGTTGGCGTCGGCGCGGTTGCGGCGGCCTGCTGTGCGGCAACTGGTGTTCGGCAAGAAGGTAGAACCCGCTCAGCGACCGCCGGCCACATGCTCATGCAGGAACGCCACCGAGACGTAACTCACCGCCTCGCGTCCCTCTCGCGAAAGGTCGCCGCCTAGGCTGGCGGAGTGCAGAATCTCCTGTCAGACATCGTGGTTGTGGATCTCACTCGAGCCTTGGCGGGGCCGCAGGCGGCGATGATGTTGGGGGACCTCGGCGCGCGGGTGATCAAGGTGGAGACGCCCGCGGGTGGTGACGACAGCCGGGGCTGGGGACCGCCGTTCGCCGGCCCGGAGGGTGCGCGCGAGTCGACGTACTTCCTGTCGGCGAACCGGAACAAGGAGTCCGTCACCGCGGATCTGAAGTCGCCGGAAGGCAAGGAGTTCCTCACCAAGCTGGTGCGCAAGGCCGATGTGCTGATGGAGAACTTCCGGCCTGGCGTACTGGATCGGCTCGGCTTCTCGAACGAACATCTGCATGAGCTCAATCCGGGGTTGGTGATTCTGTCGATCACCGGGTTCGGGCATGACGGGCCTGAGGGTGGGCGGGCCGGGTACGACCAGATCGCCCAGGGGGAGGGCGGTTTGATGAGCATCACGGGGGCCGTCGAGCCGACCAAGACGGGTGTGCCGATCGCGGATCTGCTCGCGGGGATGTATGGCGCGTACGGGGCGCTGGCGGCGCTGCATGAACGGTCTATCACCGGCAAGGGGCGGGTGGTTCGGACGAGCTTGCTGGCTTCGGTTGTGGGTGTGCATGCGTTCCACGGGACGAAATGGACCGTCGCCGGGGAACTGCCTGAGCGGGTGGGGAACCACCATGCGCAGATCGCGCCGTACGGGATGTATCACACGCAGGACGACATCATCCAGGTGGCGGTCGGGAGCGAGGGGCAGTGGAGGACGTTCGCGCCGATCGTGGGGCTGGACGCGGCGGACGAGCGGTTCGCGGGCAACGCCGAGCGGGTGGCGCATCGGGATGAGTTGACCGCGGCGATCGAGGCGGCGTTCGCGCACGAGCCGGCTGATGTGTGGTTGCGTCGGCTCTCCGAGGCGGGGATTCCGTCGGGGAAGGTGCGGGACTTCCAGCAGGTGTACGAGTGGGAACAGACCCGCTCACAAGGTCTCCTGATCGAGGTGGACCATCCGACCCTCGGCCGGATCCACCTGCCCGGCCCACCCCTCCGCTTCGACGACCAGCCCTACGCCGGCGCCCGCGAAGAGAACCTTCCCCCACCCCGCCTCGGCGAACACAACGAGGCCGTCCGCACCTGGCTGGACGAGTAACCCGAACCGCACCTTTGCGTGCTGGTCGAAAAGGTGCCGTCGGGGCGTCAAGGCACCTAACGTCGGGGGGGTCCGCGGCGGTGCCGGGCTCACCTGACTGGTCTCGATCCGGGGGCGGGTGGGGGCGAGGGGTTGACGCTCGGCGGGCACGGGTCTAGCGTCCGGGAAATCGATTACTCACCCGATCGCGGAGGTGCCATGTCCGAGGTCGCCGCCCTGGTCCGGATGTCGGAGATCGGCAAGCGGTACGGCGGTGTGCAGGCCTGCCGCGAGGTCGACTTCACCCTGGGCGCTGGCGAGGTGCACGCGTTGCTCGGCGAGAACGGAGCCGGCAAGAGCACGCTGATGAAGATCCTGTCCGGCGACGTCACCGACTACGACGGGCAGATCGAGATCAACGGTTCGCCGGTCACCTTCAACGGCCCCACCGACGCGCAGGCGGCCGGGATCGCGATGATCCACCAGGAACTCGACCTCGTCCCCGGCCTGTCGGTGGCCGACAACATCTTTCTCGGCCGCGAACTCCGCACCGGCTGGCGAACCGTCGACCGCCGGCGGATGGATCGCGAAGCCCGGGCCCTGCTCGAGCGCAGCGGCGTCAACCTCGACCCACGCCGCCCGGTCGGCGAACTCCGCGTCGGCGAGCAGCAACTCGTCACCATCGCGAAGGCGATCTCACTCGACGCCCGGGTGCTGATCATGGACGAGCCGACCTCCGCCCTGACCACGTCGGAGGTCGAACGCCTCTTCGTGGTGATCCGCGAACTCCGCCGCGCCGGCGTCGGCATCGTCTACATCTCGCACCGGATGGAGGAGATCGCCCAGGTCGCGGACCGCGCGACAGTCCTCCGCAACGGCCAGAAGGTGGCGAGCTTCGATCCACGCAAACTCAGCACGGCCGAGGTGGTCGAGGCGATGGTCGGCCGCCCGGTCCAGACGATGTTCACCACGCCGGACGCCGCGACCGGTGACGAGTTGCTCCGGGTCGAGGACCTCGCCCTCCGGCCGCGCCGCCCCCGCCCCGGCCGGCGCGACCCCGACGGCATCTCCCTGACGGTCCGCTCCGGCGAGATCGTCGGCCTCGCCGGTCTGCTCGGCGCGGGCCGCACCGAACTACTCGAGACCCTGTACGGCGTGGCGCCGGGCGGACCGCGATCCGGGCGGATTCTCCTGCAGGGCAAGGAGATCCAGCCGCGCGGTCCACGCCACGCGCTGAGTCACGGGATCGGGTTCGTTCCGGAGGACCGGCGGATCTCGGGCCTGGTGTTGTTCCACTCCATCCTCGCGAACACGGTGATCTCCAGCGTTCCGTCGTACGGGCGGCTCGGGGTGATCGCGCGGCGGCTGGAACGGGCGGCGTCGATCCGGATGGCGGATCGGCTGCGGCTGAAGTTCGGTCGGTTGCAGGACGAGGTCGGGACGTTGTCGGGCGGGAACCAGCAGAAGGTCGTGTTCGGGCGGATGCTGCTGACCGAGCCGCGGTTGCTCCTGTTGGACGAGCCGACCCGGGGCGTCGACATCGGCGCGAAGGCGGAGATCTACCGGCTGTTGGGGGAGCTTGCCGGGCAGGGACTCGGAGTACTGCTGGCGTCGTCCGAACTGCCAGAGCTGATCGGCGTGTGCGACCGGGTGGTGGTACTACGGGACGGACGCGACGTGGCGTCCTTCCGTACCGCCGACTCAGGCGAAGGCGACCTCCTAGCCGCCGCCATGGGAGAACGCGCTGTGTTCGAAGAGGCCGGAGGACTTCAGTGACCGACGTACAGGACAAGGCCGCGACAGCACCAACCACGCCCACTGAGAAGTCGGGTGGTGTGGTTGCGACGTTGTTTCGGTTTCAGAGTGTGTTCGGGTTGTTGGCGGTGTTTGTGGCGGCGATCATCTTTTCGCCGCGGCGGGATGGGGAGATTCTCTTCCTGAGCGCGGACAACCTCGCCAATGTGGTCCGGGCGGTGTCCGAGATCGGGATCATCGCGGTCGGGATGACGTTCGTGATCCTGATCGGCGGGATCGACCTGTCCGTCGGCGCGATGCTCGGACTGGCGGCCGTCGGATCCGCCGTACTGATGGTGGAGAGCGACTGGGGCCTGATCCCGTCGATCCTGGTCGTGCTCCTGATCGGCCTGTTCTTCGGCGCGCTGCAGGGCATGGCGACGGCGATGATCGGCATCCAGTCGTTCATCGTGACGCTGGCGGGGCTGCAGATAGCCCGCGGTCTGGCCCGGATCTGGTCGGACGGCCAGGGCGTCGCGATCGCGTACGGCGACGGCCCGAACGAGGCACCGGACTCCTTCGCGCTCCTGGGCGAACGCACCTTCGGCGGCCTGGTCCCGATCCCCGTCCTGATCTTCGCGGTCGTCGCGATCGCGGCCGTGATCTTCCTCCGCGTCAGTGCCTTCTCCCGCCACCTGTACGCCTTGGGCGGCAACGAGAAGGCGGCTCGTTTGTCCGGGGTGCCGGTGATCCGGGTCAAGATCGCGGTGTTCGCGATCTGCGGACTGCTCGCGGCATTGGCCGGCATCGTGCACGCGGTCCAGCTGAACCAGGGCAGCCCGAACGACGGCATCGGCTACGAACTCGATGCGATCGCCGCGGTGGTGATCGGTGGGACCAGCCTGGCCGGTGGGCGGGGATCCGTCGCGGGCACGGTGGCCGGTGCGCTGCTGCTCGGAGTACTGAACAACATCCTTGCCCTGAACAACATCGACTCCAACATCCAGCTCCTGATCAAGGGACTCGTGATCGTTGCCGCGGCCGCGCTGCAACGCCTCAGGCCCGCTTCGTGAGGAAAGGGTTAGTTATGCGACGCCTTCAACTGCCTCTGGCCGCCGCGGCCGCAGCCGCTTTGCTGGTCGCCGGCTGTGGCACCACCAACGAGAGAACCTCCGACCAGCCGTCCGCGCAGAGCTCCAAGGAATGTAAGGGGGCCGACGGCAAGTATGTGATCGGGATGAGCCAGGCCAACAAGGCCGAGCCGTACCGGCAGCGGATGGACGACGACATCGCGGCGGCGGCGAAGGAGGTGCCGCAGTTCGAGGTGAAGTTCGCCGATGCGGCGCAGGACAACGCCAAGCAGGTCGCTGACGTGGACAACTACATCACCCAGCAGATCGACCTGCTGATCATCAGCCCGAACGAGGCCAAGCCGCTGACCGCGGTGGTGAAGAAGGCCTTCGACAAGGGCATCCCGGTGATCGTGCTGGACCGCAAGGTCGAGGGTGACGCCTACACCGGCTTCATCGGTGGTGACAACGTGCAGATCGGGACCGAGGCCGGCAAGTACGTCGCCGAGAAGGTACTGCCGAGCGGCGGCAACGTCGTCGAGCTCAAGGGCCTGGCCGGCGCCACTCCGCAGGCCGAGCGCAACCAGGGCTTCGCGGCCGGTATCGCCGCGAACCCGAAGATCAAGGTGATCGCGACCGCGAGCGGCGACTGGCTGCGGGAGAAGGGGCAGGCGCAGATGGACGCGCTGCTGAAGGCGAACCCGAAGATCGATGTGGTCTACGCCCACAACGACCCGATGGCCGAGGGCGCGTACCTGGCGGCGAAGGCGGTCGGCCGGGAGAAGGAGATGAAGTTCATCGGCATCGACGCGCTGCCGATCCCGTCCGGTGGCATCAAGGCGGTCGAGCAGGGCCGGCTGACGGCGACCTTCACCTACCCGACCAACGGCAAGGAAGCGATCGCCGCGGCCAAGAAGCTCCTGGTCGACTGCAGCACCATCGACCGCGCCCAGACGCTCCCGACCCGCCTGATCGACAAGTCCAACGCAGCCCAGATCTACACCCAGGAAAACCCCACCGGCTGACCTCCTTGCTTGCTTACGTCCGAAGAACTGGAGGGACGTCCCGCCAGTTCTTCGGACGCAAGCGCTTTGGCGGAAGGGTTTTCAGCCGCGGTGGGAGGAGCCGCGTTCGATCAGGCGGGCGCCGAGGGTGGTGGTTGTGGCGGCGCGGGTGTTGTCGGCGATCCTTGCCAGCAGCAACCGCGCCGCTACCGCGCCGAGCTCGTACGCCGGTTGCGCCACCACCGACAACGGTGGATCCACCAGTTCCGCCCAAGGCGCGTCGTCGAAGGCAACGATCCCCACATCCTTGCCCGCCCTCGTCCCGCGTTCCCGCAAGGCCTGCAGCACACCGACCGCCATCGCGCTGTTCGCGACGAGCAACGCGTCGGGCGGCTCCTCCTGGTTCAGCAGTTCCTGCGCCGCCCGATGCGCACCAGCCGCCTTGTACTCCGTTCGTCGTACCAGCCTGGTACTACTACGGCGCTTCGCGAACTTGAGCGCATCGCGATAACCCGCCAACCTGTCATCCGCAGTACGGACTCCGACCGGTCCCGTGATGCAGCCGATCCGGTGGTAGCCCTGGGCAATCAGATGCTCCGTGGCCTGCCGGGCTGCGAGTCGGGTGTCTACCAGGACGACATCGCTGTCGTGTTCGGGCAACGGCCTGTCGACCGCGACGAAGGCTGTGCCGCGGGCCGCCAGTTTGCCGACGCTGGTCGCCGGGCCACTGGGGGAGAGGATGACACCGGCCACGCGTTCCTGGATGGCCACGTCGATGTAGCGATTCTCTTTCTCCGCGTTCTCGTCGGAGTTGCAGAGCACGACCGAGTAGCCGACCTCGTGGGCGACGTCCTCCACCCCGCGCGCGATCGCGGTGAAGAACGGGTTCTCCACATCCGAGATGATCAGCGCGACGACCGCGGCCTCCTGACGGCGCAGGTTCCGGGCCGGCCCGTTGGGCTGGTACCCGAGCTCGTCGGCGGCCGCGCGGACCCGGGCAGCCAGGTCGCGGTCGACCGTGGACTTGCCGTTCAGCGCCCGCGAGACAGTCGCGGTTGAGACCCCGGCCCGAGCCGCGACATCACTGATCGTCGCCACGTTTCTGCTCCCTTCGGACACGCGAACTCTAGCCGCCGAGTAAAGGATTACCCAGCAACGGCCGGTGGACGCAACGTACGGAACCTCCGGCAGGTTGGAACGACATGAGAAGATCGCGAGCGTGACTGCCTTGCCGAGCGTTTCCTACTCCATCACCGTCCGCCTCGAGGTACCCGCCGGCGGATCCACGGTGAGCAAACTGACGACCGCGGTCGAGCAGGCCGGTGGCCTCGTCACCGCCCTCGACGTGACCGCCTCCGGGCACGAGCGGCTGCGGATCGACGTGACCTGTGCCGCCGCCGACACCGAGCACGCGGGCCGGCTCGTCGAGGCGATGCGCGCGGTCCCGGGGGTGGAGATCGCCCGGGTCTCCGACCGGACCTTCCTGATGCACCTCGGCGGCAAGATCTCGATGGAGGCCAAGCACCCGATCCGCAACCGCGACGATCTGTCGATGATCTACACGCCCGGTGTCGCGCGGGTCTGCCTGGCGATCGCGGCCAACCCCGACGACGCTCGCCGGCTGACCATCAAGCGCAACAGCGTCGCCGTGGTGACCGACGGTTCGGCGGTGCTCGGACTCGGCAACATCGGCCCGAAGGCCGCGCTGCCGGTGATGGAGGGCAAGGCCGCACTGTTCAAGCGGTTCGCCGGGATCGACGCCTGGCCGCTCTGTCTGGACACCCAGGACACCGAGGAGATCATCGCCGTGGTCAAGGCGATCGCGCCCGGGTTCGCCGGTATCAACCTGGAGGACATCTCCGCGCCGCGCTGCTTCGAGATCGAGGCCCGGCTGCGCGAGGAACTCGACATCCCGGTCTTCCACGACGACCAGCACGGTACTGCGATCGTCGTGGTGGCCG
The DNA here is from genome assembly GCF_035687465.1 of Kribbella sp. Taxonomy (NCBI): domain Bacteria; kingdom Bacillati; phylum Actinomycetota; class Actinomycetes; order Propionibacteriales; family Kribbellaceae; genus Kribbella; species Kribbella sp. The sequence continues at coordinate 5,498 of NZ_DASRXP010000555.1, read as the reverse complement.
CTCTCTACAACGCTCTGCGGGTGGTCGAGAAGGACATCAGCGCCGTACGGGTGGTGCTGTCGGGCGCTGGTGCGGCCGGCACGGCGATCCTCAAGCTGCTGATCGCGGCCGGCGTGAAGGACACGATCGTCGCCGACATCGCGGGCGTCATCCACCTCGACCGTGAAGGCCTTTCACCTGAGCTGCGGTGGATCGCGGAGAACACCAACGCCGCGAAGTACAGCGGAGACCTGAAGGGTGCGCTGGCCGGGGCCGACGTTTTCATCGGGGTTTCCGCGCCGAACATCCTGCAGGGCGAGGACATCGCCACCATGAACGACGGTGCGATCGTGTTCGCGCTGGCGAACCCGGATCCGGAGGTCGACCCGGCAGCGGCTCACGAGCACGCCGCTGTGGTCGCGACCGGTCGGAGCGACTTCCCGAACCAGATCAACAACGTGCTGGTCTTCCCCGGGGTGTTCCGCGGGCTGCTGGACGCGCAGTCGTCGAAGGTGTCGATCGAGATGGAGCTGGCCGCCGCGAAGGCGCTGGCCGGGGTGGTCACGGACGACGAGTTGAACGCTGACTACATCGTGCCGAGTGTGTTCCACCCGGAGGTCCACACGATGGTTGCGCACGCAGTACGGGATGCTGCGGGCGGCAAGGCGCCAGCAGCGGAGCACTTCCCGGACGACTCGCCCGCGCTGTAGTGCGCGGCGAGCTAGTGCCGGCGTCGCGGCGGGTGTGGTTGTGGCGGGTCGGCTTTGTGCTGGCGTGCCTGATTCACCTGTACGGGCTCTACTCGCCGCGACAGACCGGGCCCGACACGGGCATTCCGTACGCCGACAAGGTGGCTCACGTGCTGCTGTTCGGCTCGGTGGCTTTCCTGGGGCTCCGAGTCGGAGTGCCGGCGCGGTGGTTGCTGCCTGTTCTGGCCGCGAACGCGGTGGTCAGTGAGCTCGCGCAGCACTTCCTCCTGACCCAGCGAAGTGGTGATCCCTTCGACACGCTGGCGGACCTGGTCGGGCTCGGGTTGGGGGCTTGGCTCGGGTTTCGGGCCAACCGCAGTACAAAAGTTGCCGGGCACGACATGATGGGCACATGACGGCCTCGACCCTGACCGGTTCGCTGCTGGTGGCGACCCCGTTGCTCGACGAGCCGCCCTTCCGCCGCTCGGTGATCCTGCTGCTGGATCACGACGAGGACGGCGCACTCGGGGTGGTGGTGAATCGCGCCGCCGACCTGGAGGTCGACCGCGTGCTGCCCGACTGGTCCGCGACCGTGAACGAGCCGGGTGTGCTCTTCATGGGTGGCCCGGTCGGCACCGACAGCGCGCTCGCCGTCGCGGAGGTGATCGAGTCCGCCGACCCGCCGGGCTGGCGCGAGTGCTTCGGCCGGATCGGGCTGATCGATCTGGACGTGCCGCCGGTGCTGCTCGAGGGCGCGATCCAGCGGATGCGCATCTTCGCCGGGTACGCCGGCTGGAGCAGCGGCCAGCTCGAAGGCGAGATCGCCGAGGGCGCGTGGTACGTCGTCCCGTCCGAACCCGACGACGTCTTCAGCCTCGACCCCGACGGCCTCTGGCGCCGCGTCCTCCGCCGCCAACACGACCAAATGGCCTACCTCGCCACCTACCCGGACGACCCGGGCCAGAACTGAGCGCCGGGTCGGCGGGCAGGCTGGTTCGGCCTACTCGTCGTCGTTGCCGTCGTCGCCTGGGTTGAGCGAGTCCCAGATCTCTTTGCACTCCGGGCAGACCGGGAACTTCTGCGGGTCGCGGCTCGGCACCCAGACCTTGCCGCACAGCGCGACGACCGGCGTGCCCATCACCATCGCCTCGGTCAACTTGTCCTTCGGCACGTAGTGCGAGAACCGCTCGTGATCACCCTCGTCCAGCGACGGCTTGGTGCGCTCGTCGATCACCGTCTCCGCGCCGGGGCTCAGCTGAGTACTCATGCCCCCGAGTGTAGGACGACACGCCCACCAACTCCCGTACTTTCTCCACAACCACCCGCCAGAAAGACCCCTGTGGACAACCGGGGCACCCCGGGGCAGACGACTGCACCTTGTAGGCATGGACTACTGAAGGAGGCACCATGGTTCTCGTGGACCCCGTGCAAGACGACTATTCCGTGCCCTGGCCCCCCAACCGGCCGCTGACCAGGGACGATCTCGATCGGATCCCCGATGACGGGCACCGGTACGAGCTCATCGACGGCCTGCTGATCATGTCGCCGGCACCCTCACCTCTTCACCAGCGAGCTGTGGCAGCTCTGTACCGGCTGCTTTTTGCTGCCTGCCCGCCCGAGCTCGACGTGCTGTTCGCACCGCTCGATGTCGTGCTGGCACCCGACACCGTGATCCAGCCCGACCTCCTGGTCGCTCATCGCGACGACTTCACCGAGCGCGATCTCCCGGGTCCACCGTTGCTCGCGGTGGAGGTGTTGTCGCCCAGCACCAAGCGGGTCGACCTGATGCTGAAGTGGTCGCGGCTTGAGGCGGCGGGGTGTGGGTCTTACTGGGTGGTCGACCCCGACACGCCGAGTCTGATCGCGTGGGAGATGCGTGACGGGGCATATGCGCAGGTCGCGAAGGTCACTGGTGACGAGGTGGCGCGTATGCACACGCCGTACGACGTGACGGTGGTGCCCGCCGATCTGATCTTGTAGGGGTTCTCGGGTAACGTTCCTGCACGGCCGACAGTCGACTATCGGGGGAGTATGCCGTCCGTGGATTCGCACGTGCCAGCACCGCCAGCCGTGCTCCCTCCGGCCTACCCGGACCGCGCTGCTTGGGGTACTGCGAGCAAGCTGCGGGCTTGGCAGGCGGAGGCACTCAAGCTTTATCTGGACCAGCAGCCGAAGGACTTCCTGGCGGTCGCGACACCGGGCGCGGGGAAGACGACGTTCGCGCTGACCGTCGCGGCCGAACTGCTGCAGCGCCGGTTGATCGAGCGGATCACGGTGGTGACGCCGACCGAGCACCTCAAGGTCCAGTGGGCCGACGCGGCCGACAAGGCCGGGATCGCGATCGACCCTGCCTTCGCGGGCCGCAAGGGCCGGACGAACAAGGACTTCCAGGGCGTCGCCGTCACGTACGCCGGGGTAGCGGTCAACCCGCTCGCCTTCCGGGTCCGGACGGAGAAGTTCCGCACGCTGGTGATCCTGGACGAGGTGCACCACGGCGGTGACGCGCTCAGCTGGGGCGAGGGTGTCCGGGAGGCCTTCGAGCCGGCCACGCGCCGCCTGGCGCTGACCGGGACACCGTTCCGCAGTGACGACAACCCGATCCCGTTCGTCACCTACGAGCACGGTCACGACGGGGCTGCCAGGAGCAAGGCGAACTACACGTACGGCTACGGTCACGCGCTGCGCGACCACGTCGTACGGCCGGTCATTTTCATGTCCTACTCGGGTGAGATGCGCTGGCGGACCAAGGCCGGTGACGAGGTCGCTGCCCGGCTCGGCGAGCCGTTGACCAAGGACCTGACCGCCCAAGCACTCCGTACTGCGCTCGATCCGACAGGCGAGTGGATGCCGGCCGTACTGGCCGCCGCCGACAAGCGGTTGACCGAGGTACGCCGGCACATGCCGGACGCCGGTGGTCTCGTCATCTCGGGCGACCAGAACACGGCTCGGGCGTACGCGAAGGTGCTCCGCGAGCTCACGGGTGAGGCGCCGACCGTGGTGCTGTCCGACGAGAAGGCGGCAAGCAAGAAGATCTCCGCGTTCTCCGAGGGCGAGCAGCGGTGGATGGTCGCGGTCCGGATGGTCAGCGAGGGTGTCGACGTGCCGCGGCTCGCGGTCGGGGTCTATGCCACGCCGACCTCGACCCCGCTGTTCTTCGCGCAGGCGGTCGGGCGGTTCGTCCGGGCGCGGAAGCGGGGTGAGACGGCGTCGGTGTTCGTGCCGTCGGTGACGCGGTTGCTGAGTTTCGCCGCCGAGATGGAGGTCGAGCGTGATCATGTGCTCGGCCGGAAGAACTCGAACGACGACGGTGACATCTTCGGGCTCGAGGACGACCTGCTCGCCCAGGCGAACAAGACCGAGGCGGCCAGCGACGATCTGGACGCGAAGTTCGAGGCGCTCGGGTCGGATGCCAGCTTCGACCGGGTGGTGTTCGACGGCGGCGACTACGGCACCGGCGGCGATCTCGGCTCGGACGAGGAGCTGGACTTCCTCGGTCTGCCGGGACTGCTCGAACCGGACCAGGTCCGCGAACTGCTCCGCAAGCGCCAGGCGAAGTCGCTGGCGGCGCAGAAGAAGTCGAAGCGGACGTCCGATGATCGCGAGGATCCGACGCCGACCGAGCTCGCCACCCACGAGCAGGTCTCGCTGCTCCGGCGCGAGCTGAACGGGCTGGTCGCCGCCTGGCACCACCGGACCGGTCAACCGCACGGCGTGATCCACAACGACCTCCGCCGCAAACTGGGCGGTCCGGCCGCCGCCCACGCCTCCTCCACCGAACTCCGCGAACGCATCGAACTGATCCGCGACTGGGCCACCCAACGCCGAGCCTGACTCCGCCGTGACGGCACGCGGGCGGGTGGGTGGTTAGGGGCTAGACCGGTGGGGTGGCAGTATCCGGTGGGTGAGCTATGACTTGGTGGTTTGGGTTGGGCCTCGGCCCGCTGATGGGGCCGCGGCGGATGAGCGGTACGAGGAGCTGATGGAGCTGCTCGAGAGCGGCGGAGACAACAGCCCGCCCAGCCCTCGGCTGGTCGCCTACAGCAAAGCTCTGTTGCGGCGCTGGCCGGACCTGGACGAGTCGGACGACAGCCCGTGGGTGGTGTCGCCGTTGATCGCGGACGCGGTCGGCGATGTGTTCCCGTTCGCGATCGACTCCGAGCGGGTTGACGAGGTCGCCGCCTACGCGGCCCGCCTGGCCGTCGAACAGGGCCTCGTCTGCTACGACCCTCAAGAAGGCGCTCTCCGTCCCTAGGACCCAGTGAGGGACTGTGTGCCGACGACCTCGAGGAGGCGGAGGGCGTCGTCGGACGGCGAGCCTGGTTCGGCGGTGTAGAGGACCACGCGCTGATCCCGTTCGGGGATGACCAGGACCTCGCAGATCAGGTCGATCCGGCCGACGACCGGGTGATGCACCGTCTGGCACATGCTCTGCTGGGTACCGACCTCGTGCAGCGCCCAGATCCGGGCGAACTCCTCGCTCCCGGTCAGCAACTCCGCGACCAGCGCCGCGATCGAGGGGTCCTCGGGATACTTGCCCGTCGCCGCCCGCAGTTCCGCCGCGGCCTCCCTCGCGAACTCCTGGGTAGCCTCCTCGCCGAAGATCTCCCCCTGCGTAGTACCGGAGAGGAATCGCAGCCGCAGCAGGTTCCGCCGGCTCAGAGGCAGTGTCGAGAAGTCCGTGATCAACGCGGCGGCCAACGGGTTCCACGCCAGTACGTCGTACTTCGCGTCCAGCACCAACCCAGGTACGTCGAGCCGCGCAAGCATCCGCAGTACGCCGGTACGCACGTCAGCAGGTGGTCCCGGCGGCGGCCCGGGGTGTTCGCCGGC
>NZ_DASRXP010000554.1:0-11838 GCF_035687465.1 Kribbella sp. | reverse complement strand
CCGCACAGCCGGCAACCGGACCAAGCGAGCGCCGGCAGCGGGTCGATCACGCCTTCTTCGACGGCTAGCGTCCTACAGACCGGCATCGGCCGCGAAGCCTGGCACCGGACGAAGCAGGCAGCAGACCGACCACGCTCCGTTCGACCACTAACGCCCTACAGACCGGCATCCGCCGCGAAGCCTGGCACCGGACGAAGCAGGCAGCAGACCGACCACGCCCTGTTCGACCACTAGCGCTCTACAGACCGGCATCCGCCACAAAGCCTGATACCGGACAAAGGCAGGCAGCGGGCCGAAGAGCCCGCCGCCGGCGACCACTGCTCACTGGCCGGTATCGCGCACGAAACCTGCTACCGGAGCCTGCCGCGACTGGGAACGATCAATGGCACGCCGGATCCGAGCGATCAGTTCGAGCGGCTGGGCAAGATCGGCCCAGGTCACCCGGACCACCTCGTACCCGAGATCGCGGAGCCTGTCCTCCCGCACCTTCTCCGCGATCAGAGCGTCAGCTCCGGTCCCTCCATACTTCAGAGCGCCGTCGAACTCGAGGATCACACCCCAGCGGGCGAGCAGGAAATCAACCCGCGCCACCAGCCGGCCGAGAGCATCGCGGATCTCGGGTTGCAGGATCGGCTCCGGGAGTCCGAGGTCGGCCAACAACACCCGCAGCCGCGATTCACCTACCGACTCGGACCGGCCATCGCCGAAGAGCACGGCCCTCGCCGCGGCCCTCGTTCCAGGCCTCTTCGCGAAGAGCTCGACCGCAGCCAACAACTGATCGGGAGTTGCGACTCCCTGCCTAAGCGCCGCATCCACCACCGACACCGCGACCTGGTACGACGTGTAGCGGATCGTCTCCACCACAGACCGCGCGCCCGAGGTCAACCGCACTCCATCAACCTCCACCGGATCCAGCACCGGCGGCCGCCCCGCATGCTGGCAGACCTTGGCCCCAGATCTACCGCGCCCAACCAAATTGGTGACGTGAACCCGACTCAGATCGAGGTCAGAAACCTCTACACCACGAAGCAGCAACGCTGACTGATGACTCACCACCGCCCGACCATCCAGCCGATGATGAACAGCCTTCGCCGCGCGGACGTGTCGCCAGGTCGCGCGATCCCACTCCGGACGTGCCTCGTCGTCAGGTCCCGGTTCGGCATAGGCACCGCGACACAGGCGGACCCACTGGCCCGCCTTGATCCGTCGCGCGATCTCGTCATCGCTGTAGCCCGCACGGATCACGTCCAGGCGATCGAACCAACCACCACGCTTGGCCGCTTGAGCAGCCAGTTTCCTGTTCATGTCAGAGAACATGCCGCTGACACCCGCAGTACAGGCAGGTGACTTCACAGCCTGTGGATAGCGGGCCGATCACCGTTCGTTCGACCACTGGCGGTCTGCACGGCGCCAGTGGTCGAAGAGCGCGCTATCGGTTCAGGCAGTGAGGCCGCGCTCAGGGTGGGGAGGTCCGACTCAGGTGTCGTGTTCGAGGACTCGGACTCGGGGGACGTTGAGTTCGCGGCGGGCGCGTTTGGGCCAGTCGGAGACGACGAAGCGGGCTGCTGTTTCGGGCCACGCGACGACGACGACCTCCTGGCTCTTGGTGGACTTGACCAGGGCTCTGAGGCCGAGCAGGATCTCGCCGTGGGTGATCGAGACGTTCACCCGGCAGTCGTTCAGACCGCGGAGCCGGCGCGAACTGTGTTCGATCACCGAGGCCAGGTCGAACTGCGGATCCGCGAGCGTCGCCGCGGTCGTAGTACGGGCTGAGCTGGTGGCGGACAGTCCGGCGACGTCCGCGAAGCTGGTTCCCAGCAGGGCCATCGGTCCCGCCAGTCCTTCGGTTGGATGGCTGGAGATGAGCAGGTGGTAGTCCACCAGTTCGTCGTGCCTTGCGTGCAGGGCGGCAACGCGGCGCGCATCGCCCTCACTCATCTCGCGCTCGATGAGCACCACCACGTCGTACGTCATCGTGGCTCCCTTCGCCTCTTCCTTTGTACTCCCGCATCTCCCCCGGGTCGTCAGCGAACCGCGGCTCCGTAACCGGAATGTCAAGATCGCGGCCGAGAACCGCACCTCAGCCGAGCGCCACTGAGGTACGGACCGTCATCGGATTGTCAAAGTCGGCACCGGCCGAGGAGCACGTTGCTCCTCGGCCGGCGGGGCTCACTGCATCTGCTCGACGACCTGATCCGCGTGCAACCGACCGCGGTCCTGAACCTGCTGCGCCTCGACCACGCCGCTCGCGCGCCGCGAGTCAGGCTTGGCCGCAGCGTCGGCACCCGTCCTGGCAACCGGTACTGCGCCCTGCGGGTCCGCGGGCCGCCGGTGATGCCAATCGGTCACCGCCTGGTACGCCGCTGCGACCGCTAGCAGCCGGTCTTCCCCGAACGGCTTGCCACCGAGAATCGTCCCGATCGGAACACCCGCCGAGGTGAACCCGATCGGCAGCGCGAGCTCGGGCAGCCCGATCGCGTCGAACGGAGTCGGGCTCGTCTGCACGACCACATCGCACTGCTCGAAGAGGTCGTCCAGAACCCGCTGGAGCAACAGGACCTTTGCGCGTTGACCGATCAGGAACTCGTTCGCGCCGAGCAGCGCGCCCTGCAACCAGCCTGTGACCGAGACTCCGAATCCGCGTAGGTCAGAGCGCATCATCGGCAGGAACGGTTCGCTCCGTTCGGGCAGCCGGACGTTGTTGAAGGCTGCGTTGGTCAGCACGTCCCACTCGTCCGGCATCGTCACGTCGACCACGGTCAGGTCCTGGATGTCGGCGAGCTTGTCGAGGGCAGCCCGCCGTGCGGCGGCTACCTCGGTGGTGCCTGTCGTGAAGTCGGGAATGACCCCGACCTTCGTACGCCAACGCATGCGAACCCGGCGGTTGCGGATGACGGGGGTTGCGGCGGTCACCAGGTCCGGCACGGGCGGGAGGCCTTGGGTGCGAGGGTCGTTCGGATCCTCGCCGGCCATTGCCGTGAGCATGATCGCCGCGTCCTTGGCATCCCTGGCGAGCGGGCCGGGGTGGTCGCGGGTGTAGCTGAGCGGGACGATCCCGTGGAGTGACACGCGGCCCATCGTGGGTTTCAGGCCGGTGAGGTTCTGCGCGTTCGAGGGTGCCGTGATCGAGCCGCCGGTCTGGGTGCCGACGCTCGACGCGGCCATCCGGGACGCGACCGCGGTCGCTGATCCTGAGGTCGAGCCTCCGGGGTCTGTTGCTGGGTTCGACGGGGTCCACGCGTTGACGGTCGTGATGCGGCCGTCGGGTGTGGTTGCCCGGGTTGTGGCGAGCGGGCCCATCTGGGTCTTGCCGAGGACGATGCCGCCAGCTGCCTTGAGTTTGCGGACGGCTGTGGCGTCGAAGGGTGGGAGGAACTTCTCGAACAGGTAGGAGTTCGCCGTGGTCGGGATGCCGCGGGTGTAGTAGTTGTCCTTGATCGCGAGCGGGATGCCGTGGAGGGTGCCGCCGCGCTTCTTGCCGAGCGATCGTGCTCTCGCGAGTGCTTCGTCGGCGAGGACGAGGTTGAACGCCTGGTAGGTGGAGTCGTAGGCGCCGATGCGGTCGAGGTAGGCCTCGAGGAGGCGCTCGGGCTTGAGCCGTCCTGAACGGATGAGGGTCGCGGCCTCGGCGATCGTCAATTCGCTGACATCTCTGATCGCCTCGGGACGTACTGCGGTGTCCACGGTCGCGAGGGTGCTCGCGGAATTTGGCGCGGCATAGCCGATCGCCGGAAGAGCGACCGTGCCGACGGTAGTTGCCGCGGCAAGCGCGCTCGCCCGATACAAGAACGACCTGCGGTCGACCCGAGTATCCATCGGTCCAGCGTCCTCAGCGGAGTCGCCGCGGCGGGTCCTCACGGCAGCGCTCATGCGGGAGTTCTCGGCTGCGCCCGGCCCGGAGGTCCCGGCCGCGCCCAGCGCGGAGGTCCCGGCTGCGCCCGACCCGGAGGTCCCGGCCGCGCCCAGCGCGGAGGTCTCGGCGGGCTCGCTGGCCGGGCTGTTCACTGGGCGGTTCATCGGTGTTGCCTGGTGATGTCGATGGAGGGGAAGAGGGTGGGGGCGGCGACCTGTTGGGCGAGGGCCGGTAGGTCGTCGGTTGGGCCGGTTGTTGCGAATTGGTAGGCACTCAGCGGCAGGACCGTCGTACGGACGAAGCTGCGGAGGCCGGCCAGGACGGAGTCGCGGCCGGGGCTGCCGGTCTCCGGGTCGGGGGAACTGCCGGCGGGTAGTTGGTCGAGATCGATTCCGATCGAGGCCAGACGCGCGCGGATCATGACGTCCAGTTCGGCGTCGGTGGGTTGGGTGAGGCTCACTGGGGCTCCTCGGGGTCTGTGGCGGCAAACTCCAGCCCTTTATGTCACGACATGTATGTCCCCATGTTTCGCTGATGTCGCAACAAAGTTAAGGCGACCTACTCGTGGCGCCCCAGCAAGGTCTGGTGCGCACGGGTGTCAGGAGTGAGGGCCGCCAAGAGGTGAGGGGCGTCGATCAGATTGACGCTGCCCGGGTCCAAGAGGTGAGGGTGGAGCGCGTAGACCTCGGCGCCGGCTTTGGGGTCGAGATCGGCGGTGATGACGGCTACGAAGTCGGCTCGGCTGGCGGCGTCGAGGTCCCAGTAGCGGTCTGGTTCAAGGCGGGCGGTGAGGCGCCGGGCGAAGGTGCTCACGTCTTCCCCCTCGCCGCGGAGGTAGCCGACGATCGAGCCGTCGGAGGTCCGTACGACGACCTCGTCGGTGCGGGCGGCGGCGTGCCAGCAGCAGAGTTCCCAGAGGCTGACCCGGTCCCCCGCACCGTGGACCTCCTCGATCGCGGCCGCCATCAGCGCGACCGCGCCGCCGTACTTGACGATGCTGTGTCCGTAGCCGACCGCGCTCAGGTTGACGTCGTACCAGCGGAGTTCCTTCGTGTGCAGGTCGATGCCGAACGGCAGCAGGATCTTCGCCGGCCCCGTGAGGTCGAACCGCTCCTCCACCGCGGTCGGATCGAACAGCCCCGACGGCTGCCTCATCACGCCGACGAATCCGCGCTCGAGCCGGTCGAACGGCACGTTGTTGTAGCTGAACACCACCGGCAGCAGGTAGCGCCCGCCCACCCGCTTCAGCGCGGCAAGATCGATGTCGATGTACTCGCTCGAACCGGCCTTGCCCGGCGCTGAGGTCAGATCACCCGAGTGCACCAACGCGTCCTGGTCGAACCGCAGCCGTGTGTAGTCGCACAACCCGACGAACGCCCACTCCGAGTCGAGCACCATCACCGACAGGTTGAGATCGACCCGCTGACCCGCCGGCTCGACCCAATGCACGAAGAGCCGGAGCAGGTCGTCCTCGGGGATCGGCTGCGTACTCCCCCGCGTCATCCGCCGCAACGTCGACGAAGCGCTCCGCTCCGAACCAGGCGCCGCCAACCGAGCCAACTCCTCATCCAGAAAGGCCCGCCGAACCCGCGGCAGAGCAGTTGCCCTCCGCAACAACTCACCGACCAGTACTGCGGCCAGCGCGCCGGCGAGCAACGTCGGGAGGGGTTCTCGTTCATCCACGGCGGTCCAGATCCGGGTGGTTCCACCACGCGGGAAGAACAACCGGAGATCGCCGGGTGGCGTGCGGACCTGGCCGAGTGCCGCAGTCAGGACGACGGGCGATACGTCGGAGACAGCAGTGGTGACTGCCTCGATCAGTGAGCCGTGCGCGTCCGGCGGCAGCGCGCGAGCCAATTGGACGAGTCGCCGCAGCAGGTCGCCTGGGCGTTGGGTCAGGAGGTCCAGGGCGAGGCTTGGGCGTTCGGTGGCGAAGGCGGATTCGACTCGGCTGGCGAAGGTGTTCATCACCAACCGACCATCCTCGAGCCGGATGGCCGGATGCCCAGTCGCTTCGCTCAGGATGGCGCGACCTGCCGGGCTGCCGCCGTCAACGGTTGTTCCTCGAACGACGGCGAACGCGAGCGCGGCCACGGGATAGCGGGTCGCGAACTCGAGGGGATGCAGGTTTTCCGCAATCCGCTTCCAGGCTCGTTGATGCCGCAGCATGTCCTCGACGAGCGACTCCAGCGGCAGCTTGTCGAGCCGGTCCAGCACCGTACGGCGAATCGCCCGGGCCAGCGAGGTGCGTCGTACCGGCGGGGTTCGGAGACCTGGGTCTGCGCCCATGAGGACATAGAGGAGGCGCAACGCGTCGGTGGCGGTGTCGAGCAGTTCGTCGATCAGCGCGGGATGGGTCGGCAGGAAGTGGGCGAGCACGATCGCACGGGTCTCGCGGACCGGGATGAAGTCGGGCAACCACGAGGGGTCGGCGTCGGTCAGGAGCACCTTCAGGTCGGCGCGATCGCCGACGGACAAGGGAGCTCGACGTACGAGGAGCTCGGCTGCCGTGGTGCGAGCGGAGTCGTCCGTTGCGAGCGTCAACAGTCGCAGGCGGTCGGCGCGGGCGGGCTCGATCGCCTCGTCTTCCGAAGGCTCGAGGAAGGGGTCGGCCTTGTCGATTTGGCGCAGGCAGATCGGGCAGGCGCTGTAGTCGGCGCCGTCCCAGCAGTTCCTGCAGACGAGGTGTGCGCAGGGCGAGACCGGGTGGACCGTTTGGGACTCGCCGCACAGCACGCAGGGTTGCTCTGGTTCTTGGAGGAGTCTGGCGAAGGTCCTGTCGATGTAGAAGGTCTCGGTGTTGCCTGGGACGGTCTCTGGGAAGCCGCGAAAGAGCGGCACGTGGGATGCGTTTCTGCCGGACTGCTGGTCGAGCAACTCGAGTAGGTCGCGGCCGAAGCCGGTTAGCGCGAGGGGGTTGAGGCCGACGCAGTACCGGTAGAGGGTGGCCGACAGCAGGAAGCCGCGCTGAATCAGGTCGGCTTGGAGTGCGGAGAGACCGGCTTGGGTGCTCAGTGGATGCCGCAGCCAGTGCCATGCGGACCGGCGTACGGGTGGGGTGAGGCGGGCGGCGTCGACCAGCCGTCGGCGGCGCAGTAGCACCGCGGCGAGCGCGTCTGGCATCGATGCCTCCCGGTCGTCAGGACAGAGTTGCCAGAGGCGGAGAGCGAACGCGCTACGTGGCCTGGTGAAGGAGAAGGAAGCACGTCCAAGAGCCGCCCCTGGCAAGAAGAACGCTACCGTCCGCCACCGACAGTTTCCGAAACCCAACCATCGCGGCTCCTCCGTCGCAGCTCAACAAAAGAAGACGGCGTGACCTCGGCCCACAAGCGGCCCGCGGTCCGTTCGCCGGCGAAGTGCGTACGCGACGAGGTGGCGCAACGCCGCGCCAACGCGAGTCGGACGGACGGCAACTGCCAGCCGGACGCGGCCCGAGTACACGCGCTACGAGGTGGAGTTCGGCGGCGGGGAGTCAGCGGCCGGGGAGAAGGACTGGTACCAGGGTCGGGGCCGCCCCGCCCAGACCCCGGTACCAGAGGATTCCAGAGTAGTTGGGCCGGACAAGTCCTGAGACGTCGGCTGGCCGAAATGGCACTGATCCGCCGCGAACAAACCTTTGAACCAGGCGTTCTGCGAGCAATGTCACGTGCAGGGTATCCCTACCGATCACAGTCAGCAGGTGATGTTGCACGGATTGTGGTTATGGTCTCTGCATGGTTGGTGGGGTGGTGGAACGGGCGCGTTGGCGCGATGTGTTCGGGCATGCCGAGTTCAGAGCGTTGTTCCTGGCCGGCGTACTGTCCGTCGCGGGTGATCAACTGGCCCGGGTTGCCCTGTCTGTACTGGTCTTCGAGCGCACAGACTCGGCCGGACTGACCGCACTCACGTACGCCCTCACCTACGTCCCCGACCTGGTCTTCGGCCCCTTGCTGGCGGGTTTCGCCGACCGGTATCCGCGTCGCCGGGTGATGATCATCACTGACCTTGCGCGCGCAGTACTGGTTGCTGCGATGGCGATCAACGCGTTACCTCTTTGGGCAGTCATCGTCCTGTTGGTCGCGCTTCAGGCATTCGGTTCGCCGTTCAATGCGGCGCGAGCTGCGACGCTGCCCGTGGTGCTGCCAGGCGACCACTACGTGCTGGGCAAGGCAGCGAACGACATGGTCGTGCAGTTCAGCCAGGTGCTGGGCTTCGGTACGGGCGGCTTGGCTGTGCTTGCAGTAGGCACGTCCGGCGGTCTCCTGCTCGACTCCGCGACCTTCCTGCTCTCCGCTGCACTCATCACCTTCGGCGTGCAGCGCCGCCCTGCACCCGCAGCCGCGCAGGACAACGACGAGCCCCGGAAGAGCTACTTCAAGGACCTAGCCGCAGGAACCTCCCTAGTACTCCGTACGCCGCGTCTTCGCGCTCTCGTGGCTCTTGCGACGATCGCCGGGTTCTACGTCACGGTGGAAGGTCTTGCCGTCCCCTATGCGAACGAGATCGGCGGAGGACCGGAGTACGCGGGTCTGCTGCTCGCCGCTAGTCCAGCCGGGGCTGTAGTCGGCATGTGGTTGATCACGCTGTGGCCGCCCGAGCGACGGATGAAGCTCATCGGGCCGCTGGCCGTCGCCGCCTGCGTGCCGCTCATCTTCTGCGCCTTCACGCCCGGGCTGTTGCCGACAGTCGGTCTCTGGGCGTTGTCCGGACTGGCCTCGGCGTACCACCTGCCGGCCAGCGCAGCCTTCGTCCAGGCCGTGCCGGACCACCAGCGCGGCCAGGCCTTCGGAGTCGCCAGCACAGCTCTGAAGAGCAGTCAGGGCATCGGCATTCTCGTTGCGGGCCTGATCGCGGACCGCTCGTCACCGTCGCTCGCACTAGCCGTCGTGGGGGCCGCTGGCGTGCTTGCGGCCTTGGTGGCGGGCGCGGCCTGGGCGCGCGCCCGCCGGTCAGGTACGGCGGCCGTCGAAATCGGCGGCCAATGAGTCGCCCGGAGATTCAGGGAATATCGCCGGACGGGATCCGTAAAATGTAAGTAAAGAAACTTCCGGAATCAGCGGGTGGTCACCATTCGTTACCGCCGGTGAACCCCTCGGGACCGGAACCACCGGACTGCCGCAACCACTCGTTGCCACCGTCCGTGAACCACTCGTTTCCGCCGCGGAACCACTCATTTCCGCCGTCGAACCACTCGTTGCCACCGCGGAACCACTCGTTGCCAGTGCTCTTGATCGACATGGTGCTGGATCCTCTCGTCATGATCCGTCGGATGGAATACCTGGGGTGCGGGGATGACCTGCCGTGAACGGGCAGTTACTATTCAGCAATAACCGTTCAGGTCTAACTGTGTGAGGCCACCATGATTCTGATCGGTCGGAGCAAGTGGGTGCCACCCCGCCAATGGAAGCTCTGGTCGTTGCCACGTCCGGCACTGGGCTACGTGCTCGGTGTCGATGCGATTGCCGTAACGATCACCGCCCTGGCTGTAGCGTCCACCGTCTCCGGCGACCGCACTGGCATCAAGCCGTCCGAGTGGACTGCCTTCGCCGTGCTCGCGGTCGCCTCCGTGCTTCATCTGGAGTCTGCCCGCGGGATCGAGCGCCGACGCGAAATGGCGGCGAATACTTCGCCGTACACCAACCTGAAGAGCCTCTGGGTCTTCGCCGGGCTGCTGCTGCTCCCGCTGTCGCTGGCGATCGCGCTGGTCGTGGTCTCGTACGGTTACTCCTGGCTCCGCGTCTACGGGCGCACCATCGCGCACCGCAAGATCTTCTCGGCCTCCACGTTCATCCTGGCCAGCGCCGCGGCAGCCGCCATCCTGCGGGCCGGCGATCTCATCGTCGAGCCGCGCGTGCCGACCGGCCCGATGTCCCTGGTGGTCGTCCTGGCCGCGGCGAGCACCTGGTGGCTGGTGAACTTCGCCCTGGTGATCGGCGCGATTCTGCTGTCCTCGCCGGACGCGTCCGCACGCGGCGCACTGGGCCAACTGGCCGACCAGCTCGTTGTGGTTGCCGGGCTCGGTCTGGGAGTCGCAGTCGCCGCGCTGCAGGCGTCGTACCCGTGGGTCGTGCCGATCCTGATGATCACGGTGCTGACGTTGCACCGTGACCTGCTACTCCCCCAGTTCCAGCGGGCTGCCGGGACTGACGTGAAGACAGGGCTCGCGACACCGTCGTACTGGGCTAGCGCTGTGCCGGTGGAACTCGCTCGGGCCGAGTCGCTGCGCAGTACGGTCGGGCTGCTGATGCTGGACCTGGACAGGTTCAAGGAGATCAACGACACGTACGGGCACCCGGCCGGTGACCGCGCGCTGCGTGCGGTCGGCGAGAGCGTCCGGGCGGAGGTGCGGCAGGGCGACCTGGTTGCACGGGTTGGCGGCGACGAGCTCGCAGTACTGCTGCCGGGCGCGTCCGAGCGCGAGGTACTGGAAGTCGCTGAGCGAATCCGCGAGCGGCTGACGTCACTGACGGTCTCCGTGGATACGGCGCACGATGTCAGCGCCGTCATCACGGGCGTACCGGCCTCGTTCGGTGCGGCGGTCTACCCGGACGTCGCAGGCACGATGGACCAACTGGTCCTCGCCGCGGACAACGCCCTCCTGACAGCAAAGCGCGCAGGCCGAAACAAGATCGTCTCCGCCCGCCCAAACCCACCCATCACCGAACACGCCGAACAACTCGACTAATACCGCCGCATTCGCCGTCTGAGCCGCGGCGGACAGTCGCCGCAGTTCGAGCTGGCCGGCCCGCCTAACACCGGACCAACAAGCCCGCGGCCTGCAAGCCGAGTACATCGTTCCAAGTGTTCACGCCGCCCGTTCCGCAGTACGACGGCAGGCGTACTGCGGAAGTCCGGCTGCGCTCAGTGGATTCGGAGGAGGGCTTTGCCGAGGAGGGTGCGGTTTTCCAGGGCGAGGTGGGCTTCGCCGAGTTGGTCGAGGGGGAACGTGCGGTCGATCACCGGTACCAGGTCGCCCTTGATCGCCCTCGCCATCACTACCTCGCCGGTGACAGGCGTCGCCGAACGACTGTCGGCCCGCAGATCCATGATCCCCTTCACCGTGATCCCCCGGCGCTCCGCCTCAGCTGGGTCGTACTGCGCGAAACCGCCGCTCGGTGCACCGTGCGCCGAGAACCACCCGTTGTCCTTGACGGTCTCGAACGCGGTCCCGCCGAGCGCGCCACCCGCTCCTTCGAACACCACGTCGACCCCGTGTCCATTGGTTGCCTCCAGCACCGACTTCTCCCAGCCCGGTTCCGAGTAGTCGATCACCACATCGGCCCCCTGCGCCTTCACGAGATCGCGTTTCGCCTGCCCGCGAACGGCAGCGATCACGTGCGCTCCCGCTTTGTGCGCTAGCTGGATGAGCAGCACCCCCATACCGCCGGCAGCTGCGGTGATCAGTACCTCTTTGCCGGCGAGATCGGCCGCGAGCTGCTCGAGGAGGAGCGCGGTGAATCCATCACCGGATACCGCGACCGCCGTCTCGAGGTTGAGCTCCTCAGGCGCGAGGACCAACTGGTCGACCGGGACAGCCGCTTGTTCCGCGTGAGCGCCGAAGCTCGCAGTACGCCCGACAACGCTCTTACCGATCCAGTCCTGGTCAACGCCCTCACCGACGGATCGCACGCGACCGCCGAGGGAGTTGCCCGGTACGTACGGCGGCTCGACGTGAAAGAAGCCGCCGTGCGCACCCTGCCGGATCGCCGTCTCCACGAAGATCACGTCAGTCACCTCGACCTCGACGATCACCTCGCCGGGACCGGCGACCGGCTCAGCCCACTCCTGGACCTCCACCACATCCGCCCCACCAAACTCCGTCACAACAGCAGCACGCATATCAGTTCACTCCATCTCGTCTCGGCTCTCTCCCGCCAACCCTGCAACCTCAACTATGGTTAAGGTCAACCACAACCCTCCCCCACCGCCGCGGCCGGACCCGCAGCACTCACCAACCCCGACTCCCCCACGCGAACCACCCCCGCCTGACCTTGCAAACCCAGCCC
>NZ_DASRXP010000553.1:0-8952 GCF_035687465.1 Kribbella sp. | reverse complement strand
GTCTGCGCCGGACCGGACGGCTGGCCGTGGTGCACGAGGCGAACGTGACCGGTGGATTCGGCGCCGAGGTGGTCGCCCGGATCACCGAGACCGGCGTACCGCTGCTGACGCCGCCGCTGCGAGTCGGCACACCCGACGTCCGGCTTCCGGCCGCGCCGGTGCTGGCGGACGCCCTCGTGCCATCGCCCGACCACATCGCCGGTGAGCTCAGGAAACTGGTCGGCCGATGATCGGCGGGATCTGGCACACCGGCCTGCACGTGGCTGATCTCGACCGGTCGATCGCCTTCTATCGCGACGTTCTCGGCCTGTCGCTGGTTCACACGCAGGAGCAGGCCAACGCCTACACCCGGTCGCTGGTGGGATACCAGGACGCGCATCTGCGGGTTGCGCAGTTCGCCGTACCCGGGAACAGGCCTGGGGTGAGCTCGCACGATGTCGAACTGGTGGAGTACGTCGCACCGCGCGGGGAGCCGGTCGATCCGGCCCGCCATCGAGCGGGGTCCGCCCACCTGGCGTTCGTGGTCACGGATCTCGACGCGGAGTACGAGCGCTTGGTCGCGGCCGGGGTGCGATTCGTCTCGCCCCCGAACCGGATCGACGCCGGCGTCAACGCCGGCGGCGCCGCCTGTTACCTGCTGGACCCAGATGACATCACCCTCGAACTGGTCCAGCCTCCCCCGGACCGTTCCCACCCGGCGGAGACGCCATGATCATCGACGCACACCAGCACTTCTGGAACCTGGAGCGCGTCTCCTACCCCTGGCTCACCGCCGAGCTCGCCCCGATCAACCGCACCATCGAAGAGCCCGAGCTGGAACCCCAATTGATTGCTGCTGGCATCGATCGGACCGTCCTGGTGCAGTCGATGGACTCGATCGAGGATTCGGACTTCATGCTGGAGGTGGCCGATCGCTGGCCGTGGATCGGCGCCGTGGTCGGCTGGGTGCCACTCACCAACACCGCCGAGGCGGAGCGGGAGCTGGACAGGCGGGCGCCGGACGACCGCTTCGTCGGCGTCCGGCATCTGATCCACAACGAGCCGGACGAGGACTGGTTGCTGCGTCGTGATGTTCTCAAGGGCCTTGCCGTGCTTGAGAAGCGCGGGCTGTCGTTCGACGTGGTTGCGGTGACACCGCGCCACCTGGAGCATGTGCCGGTGATCGCAGGCCGGCACCCCGGGCTGCGGATCGTGATCGACCACCTTGCCAAACCGCCGATCGCCTCGGGCGGCTGGCAACCCTGGGCCAAGCTGCTCAGCCGGGCAGCTGAGCATCCCAACGTGTACGCGAAGATCTCCGGCCTCAACACAGCGGCGGCGCCCGACTGGACCGCCAAGGACCTTCAGCCGGCTGTCGATCACGCCTTGGAGGTCTTCGGCCCGAGCCGCTTGATGTATGGCGGGGACTGGCCGATCAGCATGCTGGCAGGCGATTACGCGGGCGTCTGGAGCGCCACCCGGGAGGTGCTCGCGGGGCTTGCCGAGGACGAGCGTGACCAAGTACTCGGCGGAACCGCCCATGCCTTCTACAAGGTGCCCGCATGATCGATCGACTGGCCGGAATCGCCGACACCGTACGCATCGACGTACCGTCCGGACATCGGCGCGGGATCGCCGTGATCGGTGCCGGTGCGATCGTCGATGTTGCCCACCTGCCGGCCTACAGAGGGCTCGGGCTGGAGGTCCGGGGGGTGTACGACCGCGACTCCAAGAGGGCTGCGGCGGTGGCTGAGCGGCACGGCATCGGCCGGGTGTATCAGTCTCTGGAAGAAGTGCTGTCGGACGATCAGGTCGAAGTCGTCGACATCGCCGTGGTGCCATGGGCGCAGCCCGACCTGGTGCGGGAGGCGATCAAGGCGCGGAAGCATCTGCTCTGCCAGAAGCCGTTCGCACCCGACGTCGCGACCGGCCGGGAACTGGTCGACCTCGCGGACGCGGCCGGACTCAAGGTCGCGGTGAATCAGCAACTGCGCTGGGACGAGGGACTCGCCGCGGCCCGGGCGATGGTCCAGGCCGGCTGGATCGGTACGGCGACTGCGATGTCGTTCACCGTCGACATCAGCACCGACTGGAGCGCGTGGAACTGGCTGGTGGAGTCGCCGCGGCTCGAGATCATGTACCACTCGATCCACTACCTCGACGCGATCCGCAGCATCCTCGGCGACCCGGTCCGCGTGTTCTCCACCGCGTCCAGGCGAGTCGGGCAACAGGCGGTGGGTGAGACCAGGACGATCAGCACGCTGGTGTTCGACGGCGACACCCGGGCGGTGTTGCACGTCAACCACGAGAACCAGGGCGGCGACCAGCGGGCCGAGTTCCGGATCGACGGGACCGCCGGAGCGATTCGCGGCACGCTCGGGCTGCTGTACGACTACCCCGTCGGGCGACCGGACACGCTCGAGGTGTTCAGCAAGGTGCTGCCGACCGACGGCTGGCTCGCGTACCCCGTGACTCAGCGCTGGATCCCGTGGGCGTTCGGCGGACCGATGGCCGGTCTACTCCGCTGGATCGCCGAGGGCGAGACCGCGCCGACCGCCGCCCGCGACAATTTGCGCACCCTCGCGCTGGTGCACGCGCTGTACGGTTCGATCGATCACGGCGACGTTCGAGTACCGGAGGATGTGTGAGCAACCCACGACCCCGCCCTTCGGCGGCCCGCGCCCGGGCCGCGGCGCCCCCGGCGTCGGGGCGCGGCGGGCGAGTCACGATGAGCGATGTGGCCGCGCTCGCCCGGGTGGACAAGGCCGTGGTCTCCCGGGTGGTCAACGACGACAAGGTGCTGAGCATCCGGCCCGAGACCCGGGAGCGCGTGCACGCGGCGATCCGGCAGCTCGGTTACCGGCGCAACATGGCGGCGCGCAGCCTGCGAACGGCACGGACCGGCACGCTCGGCCTGTTCATCCCGGATTTCGCCAACCCGGTGTACGCCGAGATCATCACCGGCGCCGAGGCGGAAGCGCTGGCTCGTGGCTGCGTCCTGATGGTCGGTACTTCGACCGCCGGCGGGCGGGCGGCCAAGGACTATCTGGAGGTCCTCGGCGAGGGCAGGGTGGACGGGCTCCTGTTGGCAGGGGGTCCGATCACGTGGGCGGAGCAGGAAACGCTGTCGTCGCTGGGGATTCCGTGGCTGCTGGTGAACCGCCGCGGCCGGACGACCGCGCGCCACGTCATCCTGGACGACACCCGAGCGGCCCTGATCGCAGTGGAGCACCTGCTGGAGCTCGGGCACGAACGAATCGCGCACGTCGGCGGGCCCGCCGGCGCTGACACGGCTCGTCGCCGCCGGGCCGGGTACCGCAAGGCCCTCCGGCAGCACGAGCTCATCCCTGATCCCGACCTCGACGTGGTCGCCGACTACACACCTGACGGCGGAGCCCGCGCAACGACAGAACTCCTGGCCGGTGGCGCCAGGCCGACGGCGATCTTCGTGGCGAACGTGGCTTCAGCGATCGGCGTCCTGACCGCGTTGCGGACAGCCGGTCTTTCCGTGCCCGAGGACGTGTCGGTGATCGCGGTGCACGATCTCCCGCTCGCCGATCACCTGGTGCCTGCGCTGACCACTGTGCGGATGCCGCTCCGCCGCCTGGGTGCGAGGGCGGCCGAACTCCTTCTGACCACCCAGCCGGGCGACCTGATCAGCGAGGTGGTTCGAGAGCCGATCGAACTGATCGTGCGCCAATCCACCGGGCCGCCGAGCTGACGCACTCAGCGGAACTGCGAACGGGCGGTGGGGCGGAGGTGGAGATTCTGGGGTCGGGCGGCGGAGCGGCAGGTGAGTTCGGGGAGGATCTTGTTCTGCCAGGTCGGCGAGGCCTCGAGCCTGCTGCGATGCGCCTCGTACGCCGCGTCGCCGGGGAAGGTCGCAAACCAGGCGAGCACGGACTCGTCCCGCAGCGGCAGAGCCGGAAAGTTGTTCTCGGCCACAAGGGTCTCGAAGGTCGCACTGAGGACCGCACCCGTGTCGATGAGGACCGGCACCACCTGATCGCTGAAGAACTCCACGAACCCGTCATCGGCCGGAACCCCGGTGCGAATCGCTCCGGCGCCTTGCTTGGCGCGGTGGTAGATGGCGCCGGCGATCACGGAGTCGGGGATCTCGGTGGCGCCGATGGGCGGACGAGGGGCGTCGAGGGCGGGATAGCCCGGGCCGAGCTCGATCGGCTTCAGCAGCAGCGCGTTGTCCGAGTCCACCATCGTCGGATTCGCCTCGGCGCTTCTCGCGCGCCAGACGGGACCGTAGTAGAAGTTCTGCAGCGCTTCCGCGCGGGCCGGCAGGTCGGCGAAACCCCGCAGCCAGACGAATCGATCCGGGTCGTCGAGATCGCGGAACTGCCCGACGATGTGCATGCCCTGGGCTTCCTGCCCTTCGACGAACGACTCATCGAAGATCTCGATCAACCTGTCCCGTTGCCCCGGGTGCAACGTGTACTGCCGCAGGTCCACCACGGCACAGCAACCCAGCATGCCAACCTCCTCGTTCCGGTACGCCGGGTCTCAGTCAACCCAATAAACCTGCCACCGGCTGTCAGCGTTCTCGTACGGCCGCGACGGACTCAGCTATGCAGGGTGGGCCGGTAGATGAGTTCTTGGGTGTTGCCGTCGAACGTCCGGCTCTCGATCAGCTCGAGGTCGAAGTCGGCCGCGCCCTGGAAGATCGAGTCCACTCCGGTCTGCCCGGTGATCACCGGGAAGATCGTCACCTGGACCCAATCGACCAGGCCGGCGGCCATCAGCGCCCGGTTCAGCGACAGGCTGCCGTGCGAGCGCAACGGCACCTCGGACTCCTCCTTGAGCCGGGCGACGATGTCGACGGCGTCGCCGCTCTCGAGGGTCGCGTCCGGCCAGTCGAGGGGTCCCTGCAGCGTGCTCGACACCACGGTCGCCGGCAGATTCCTCATCCGGGTGACCCAGGGATCAAGCAACTCGGGCTCCATGGGGATCGAGGCCAACATCGCCGCGTTCGACCGATAGGTGGTGGCCCCGAAGACCATCCGCTGCTCCTGCTCGTACAAGGCGAGGCGGTGGTCGAGGAACTCGGGGCCTTGCTTGCCCCAATAGCCGCCCCAGTTGCCGCTGTGCGAGCCGTAGCCGTCGAGGCTGGAAAAGATGTCGAAGGTGTAGGTAGCGGTCATGATGCTCTCCTTGAGTTCGGTGGACGCCCTCCTGGGCGGCCGTTCACTCCTACTACGAGCACATCGATCCCGATCCGACACCGCCTCCCGGATTCTGTCGAGCACCTTCTGAGCACAACGCGAAGGACCGCAGAGGGTGCGAGTCCCTCTGCGGTCCTTTTCGCTGGGTGGTCTAGGTGAAAATGCTGACGCCACCCGGGCCCACCAGGAGGCCGATGACGATCAGTGCGGCGCCCATCAGCACCTGGCCACGAACGAGCGAGACGATTCCCGAGATGACGAGGATCGCCGCGATGATCCAGAGCACTAGGCCCATGGTCGTTCCTTTCTCGACGGGCCGGACGGGTACGCCCGGCGGCTTGACTCCCCGTGGTGCGGAACGCCCTGACCCCGGCGGTCGTCCCTGCACATCTGGTGCCCGGGGCGATCAGCCCCAAACGGTGTCGATCTTCGAGGAATGAGTGGATCGCGGCGGGGCACCGGGGGCGGGCCACCCGGACGACCGAGGAGACGACGTGAAGATCGGCTATTTCCTGTCCAGTGAGGAGTACACGCCCGCCGAGCTGATCGAGCAGGCCAGGCTGGCGGAGGAGTCCGGTTTCGACGGGCTCTGGCTCAGCGACCACTACCACCCGTGGAACGACGAACAGGGCCAGAGCGCCTTCGTCTGGTCGACCATCGGCGCGATCTCCCAGGTCTGCGAGCTGCCGGTGACCACTGCCGTCACCTGCCCGACGGTCCGCATCCACCCGGCGGTGATCGCCCAGGCCGCGGCGACCAGCGCAGTACTGCTGAACGGCCGGTTCACTCTCGGCATCGGTACGGGTGAAGCGCTGAACGAGCACGTTCTCGGCGATGTCTGGCCGACCGTGGACATCCGGCTGGAGATGATCGAGGAAGCCGTCGAGGTGATGCGCCGGCTGTGGACCGAGGACGACTTCGTCTCGCACCACGGCAAGCACTACACCGTCGACACCGCCCGGATCTACACCAAACCCGACAGCGCGCTGCCGATCTACATGTCCGGATTCGGGCCTGAGGCAACGGATGTCGCCGCACGGATCGCGGACGGTTACATCACCACTTCACCGGACAAGGAACTGCGCGACCGGTTCCGCGAGAATGGTGGCGGCGACAAGCCAGCACAGGCAGGGTTCAAGGTCAGCTACGCGCCGTCCGAGGAGGAAGGTATCGAGCAGGCGCACCGGATCTGGGGCAATTCGGGACTGCCGGGTGAGCTCGCACAGGTATTGCCCTCGCCACGGCATTTCGAGCAGGCCAGCCAGCTGGTCACCAAGGAGCAGACCGCGAAGTCCATCACCTGCGGATCGAAGGCCGACCACCACGTGGAGGCGTTCAAACCGTACGTCGACGCGGGATTCGACGAGATCTACGTGGCGAACATAGGCCCGTACTCGGTCGACATGATGAAGCTCTACCGCGACGAGGTACTCCCGGAACTCCGCCGCTCGGGCCGGTAGGTGCGTCAGGCGAGAAGAGCGCGAGCCGCACGCAGATCGTCGACGAAAAGGCCGAAATCGCGGCGATACTCGCGGGACCGGACCACTGACGACGGGTGAACCGTGGCCGTCGCGATGGTCCCGTCCGTCAGTTCGAGTCGCTCGCCGCGGCGCTCTGTCATCCGCCGCTCCACTGTGCCGCGCCGGCGAAGTCGTTCACGTGGTTCTGGTGCCCGTTAAAGAGCTCGTAACACTTCGGGGGTTGCGGCGGGCGCCAGGATTTGGTCTGGTGGAGGGCAAGTGGTTCAGCATTGACGCCACACACCGCAGGACGACACGACGAGGTCTCTCACCGTGACGATCGCACCTGTCAGCGCTGCCGACACGAAGCAGCGGATTGCCGATAACACCCAAGAACTGCTGATCGAAGCCGATAACGTTCCCGATCCCCGCCACCAGCAACTGCTCGACGAGGTCGTCATCCTGAACGCGCCGGTCGCACGGTCGATCGCCTCGCGCTACCGCAGTAAGGGCGTCGATACGGATGATTTGGAGCAGGTCGCCTATCTGGGGTTGGTGAAAGCGGCCAACGGCTACCGGGTGGATGCCTCGACAGCGTTCCTCGCGTACGCCGTACCGACCATCCGGGGCGAGCTGAAACGCTACTTTCGTGACTGTGCGTGGACCGTCCGGCCGCCGCGACGGGTCCAGGAGATGCAGGGCACGATCGCGGCGACCGAACCGGAGCTGACGCAGAAGCTCGGGCACCTGCCGTCGACCGCGGAGACCGCGCAGGCGCTCGGTACCGAGGCGGGAGAGATCGCCGAGGCCGCGTCTGTCCGGGGTTGCTTCACCGCGTTGTCACTGGACGCGCCGGGCGCGGCGGAGAGCGGCGCCAGCCTGATCGAGACGGTGGCGGATGCAGAGGTCGGGTACGAACTGGTCGAGAACGTCCAGACTCTGACCCCTGCGGTCTCAGAACTGGGCGATCGAGACCGCCGCATCCTGGAACTCAGGTTCTGCGCCGGCCTCACCCAGGAGGAGATCGGCAACGAACTCGGCGTCAGCCAGATGCAGGTCTCCCGCCTCCTCCGAGGAATCCTCGACCACCTCCGAGACCAACTGACCAACGACAGCCGTCTCACCCACCTGCGTTCGACCTGACCGAGGAAGGTTCCGAGCGCTGTTCCGCGCAGGTGCGGCCGGTGAGCATCACGACGTACCCGAGGACCGCTGTGACGACCAGCAGCTCACCCCCGTCCTCGAGCAGGTGCAGCAACTGGAGCCCGGAGTCCCCGAGTCCGGTCGCCAGGCCGTCGACCACCAGCCCGAAGACCGCGAGCATCAGGCTCAACCCCAGCAATTGCCGGTACGTCGTCCGGGTGCGGGCGGTTCCTCGGCGGTATCCCCAGGTCAGAAGCACCAGGAGGATCAGGCCGACGGGTCCCGCAAAGGCGAGTTCGCCGACATCCTGGGTACGAAGCCCGCCGGCCAGCAGCCGAGCCGGGTCCTCACCGGCCGCGCGGACCAGCGCGGATCCGGCGGATTGATGGAGGCTGAACAGGTCGTCCGCCAGGAGGAAGGCGAACAAGAGCGCCCACGGCAGGTAGGAACGGCGTCGGCCGAGGGTTCCCAGCCACAGCAGCAACAGCACGACCCAGAACAGCTGCACGTAGCCGAAGGACTCCGCGATGCCGTGATCGCTGGAGATGTTGAATGCCAACGACTTGACCATCGGCACCCGGGAGTTCACCTGCACGCTGCGATGCGCGAGGTGCAGCACCACCATCAGCAGGTCGGTGAAGACCAGCAGGCCGACCACGAGCTGGGTCGGACCGACCGCCGCCGGGATCAGCCGATCGGTGATGCCGTCGGTCCTCGGCGGTGCGGGTGCAGGTGCGGCCATGGAGAGTCATCCTGCAGGCATCAGCCGCCCAGGCCAAGCACCCCCCGCATGAGAAAACTCTAACGCGGGCTGCCGACAGCCTTTTCCAGTTCGGCTTTGGTCATCTTTGAGCGGCCTTTGACGTTCTTGTTCTTGGCTTCGTTGTAGAGCTGCGCTTTGGTGCGCCCCTGGGAGCCGCTGTGGGAGCGGAGGCCGCCGCGGCGGCTCGAGGAGATGTCGTTGGTGGAGCTGCGGCTCTTCTGCTTTGCCTCGCCGGAGCGGGCACGCTCTTTGTTGACTGTGCGGGCCGCGATCTCCTCGGCGGTGTTCTCGCTGCGGCCGCTTTTCTTCAGGCCTGCCTTGATGTGCTCGTACTGCCGTTCCCGCTTCTTGCTCGATCCTGCGGGCATCGTCGCGCTCCTTTCAAGCCAATTCGAGTGCCAGGCCCCGGTACCCCGTCGTCGCGGCGGCAATC
>NZ_DASRXP010000552.1:0-20350 GCF_035687465.1 Kribbella sp. | reverse complement strand
CATCAAGGTGACCAGTACGCCCGGGCGGCGTTGTTCGCGCAGCCCGCTTACCGCTCGCATCCACTCCATCTCGGCCCTCACACTCCACTCAACCTGGCAGGTTCAACGCCGTTAAGTTGCCCGTTGAGCTGCACAGTGTCTGGTTGGCCCGAGCGGGCCCGGTCCAGTGCCCAGTAGACGGCCTCGGGTGTCGCGGGGGAGGGCAGGTTCACGCTCGTCCCGGCTGGGCCGAACGCCGCTGCGGCCTGCCGCAACGCCTCTCGCACGGAGAACGCGAGCATCAGCGGTGGCTCGCCGACGGCCTTCGAGCCGTAGACCGCGCCGTCCTCGTGAGCCTTCTCCAGCAGCCGGACGTTGAAGACCTCCGGCATCTCCGAGAAGCTGGGCAGCTTGTAGGTGCTGGCCGCCTGCGTGGCCAGCCGGCCGCGGTTCGGTCCGTCGCTCTCGTCCCAGCGGAGGTCTTCGAGGGTCAGCCAGCCGGCGCCCTGGACGAAGCCGCCCTCGATCTGGCCGATGTCGATCAGGGGGCTGAGGCTGTCGCCGACGTCGTGGACGATGTCGACCCGGCGCAGTGTGTAGGCACCGGTGAATCCGTCGACCTCGACCTCGGAGGCGGCCACGCCGTACGCGAAGTACTTGAAAGGCTCACCTCGCATGGCGTTGGCGTCCCAGTGCAAGCCCTCGGTCCGGTAGAAGCCGGCCGCCCACAGCTGGACCCGCTGGAAGTAGGCGGCATGGACGACCTCTTCCCAGGTCAGGCTCTCGCCGTCGAAGGACAGCCCGCGCACGATGCCGTCCGCGAACCGTACGTCGTGCGCACCGATACCGAGTTTGCCCCCGGCAACTTGTTCGAGGCGTTCGCGGATCTGCTCGCAGGCGTTCTTGATCGCAGCGCCATTGAGGTCGGCGCCGGAGCTCGCTGCGGTGGCCGACGTGTTCGGCACCTTGTCAGTGCGGGTCGGGGCCAGCCGGACACGAGCCAGCGGTACGCCGAGTGTGGTGGCCGCCACCTGCAGCATCTTGGTGTGTAGACCCTGACCCATCTCGGTGCCGCCGTGGTTGATCAGCACCGAGCCGTCCTTGTAGACGTGCACCAGCGCCCCGGCCTGGTTGAACGCGGTCAGGTTGAACGAGATGCCGAACTTCACCGGCGTCATCGCCACCGCCCGCTTGGTGTTCGCGTGGGATGCGTTGAACTGCTCGATGTCCGCCCGCCGCTGCTCGACCTCGCTGGTCTCGAGGACCTCGCTCCAACAGGCTTCCAGCCGCTCGGCATGGCGGACGGGCATCCCGTACGGCGTGTCGTGGTGCGCCTGGTAGAGATTGCGGCGGCGCAGTTCCATCGCGTCGTACCCGAGCAACGGCGCGCACCGACCGAGCAGATCCTCCACGACGAGCATGCCCTGCGGTCCGCCGAAGCCGCGGAAGGCGGTCTGGGAAGTCTTGTTCGTCTTGGCGATCCGGCCGTCGACGCGGACGTTGGGGATCCAGTACCCGTTGTCGATGTGGCACATCGCGCGGGCCAGGACCGGTTCGGACAGGTCGAGGCTCCAGCCGCCGTCGGCGGTGATGGTGGTGTCGAGTGCCAGCAGGTGGCCGTCGTCGTCGAAGCCGGCCCGCCACTCGGTGTGGAAGCCGTGGCGCTTGCCCGTCATCGTGACGTCCTGGGTGCGGTTGAGCCGAAGCCGTACCGGACGGCCGGTCAACGTCGCACCGAGCGCCGCGATGGCGGCGAACCCGTGTGGCTGCATCTCCTTGCCACCGAAGCCTCCACCCATCCGGAGGCACTGCACGGTCACGGCGTGGCTGGCCAGACCGAGGACGTGGGCGACGATCTCCTGGGTCTCCGACGGATGCTGCGTGCTGCTCTGGACGAAGATCTGGCCGGCCTCGTCGACCAGGGCCAGCGCGGCATTGGTCTCGAGGTAGAAGTGCTCCTGGCCGGCGAACTCGAACTCGCCGGAGAACACGTGCGCCGCGTCGGACAGCGCTCCTTCGACGTCGCCGTTCTGCAGGTGCCGCCCGGTGCCCTGGAAGTTGCCTGCAGCAATCGCCTCGCGGACCGTGATCAGCGAAGGGAGTTCCTCGTACTCGACCTCCACCGCGGCGGCGCCGAGCCGCGCGGCCTCCAGCGTCTCGCCGAGGACCCAGCAGATGGCGTGACCGTGGAACATCACCTCGGTCGGGAAGAGTGGCTCGTCGTGCTTCACGCCGGCGTCGTTGATCCCGGGAACGTCTTCGCCGGTGAGGACGCGGACCACCCCGGGCACGTCGTACGCCGGCTTCATCCGGAGGTCGGTGATCCGCGCGTGCGCGTGCGGCGACTGGACCGGCCAGGCGTGCAGGACGTCGCGGGTGCGCACGACGAGGTCGTCGGTGTAGAGCGCTTCGCCGGTGACGTGCAGCGCGGCACTCTCGTGCGGCAACGGCAGACCGACCAGCGAGTACTGCGGCCGTGCGGATAGCGAACTCATGCGCTTATCCCTTCTACTGCGAGGCTCTGGGCGTAGAAGCGGAGCAGCGACTGGCCGAGCATCGCTGACCGGTACGACGCGCTCGCCCGGTGATCGTCCATCGGCGTACCCTCTGCTGCCATCACGGCGGCCGCCTCGCGCACCGTCCGCTCGGTCCAAGGCCGGCCCGTCAGCGCCTCCTCGGTCGCCGTCGCGCGCAGCGGCGTCGCGGCCACGCCACCGAGCCCGATCCGGGCCTGACGGACGACACCGTCGACGACATCAAGGCAATAGCCGACCGCGACACTCGAGATGTCGTCGAAGCGTCGTTTAGCGATCTTGTGGAACGCGGTGAGCGTTGCGAGCGGCAACGGAATCAGGATCGCCCGGATCAGCTCGTCCGGAGCCTTCAAGGTCTGCCTGTACCCCGTGAAGTAGTCCGCGAGAGCAACCACTCGCTCGCCGCGGCTGGACGCCAGCACGAGCGAGGCGTCCAGGGCCAGCAACACGGGCGGCGTATCGCCGATCGGTGACCCGGTGCCGAGATTGCCGCCGATCGTGGCGCCATTGCGGATCAGCCGAGAGGCGAACTGCGGGAACATCTGCCCCAGCAGCGGAACCCGTCCGTCCAGCAACCGCTCGATCTCGCTCAAAGTCAGCGCAGCGCCGATGCGGATCTGATTCTTTCCCCGCCCCACCGCCCCAGTCGCCTGATCGGGCCCGAACGAGAACTCCCGCAACTCGGCCAGTCGGTCCACGGCGACGACCAGAGGTGCCCGTACGCCGCGGAGGTTCACCTCCACCCCGGCGTCGGTCGAGCCCGCCACGATCCGCGCGTCCGGCCGGTCGGCCAGCAACCCGAGGACGTCGTCGAGACTCGCCGGCCGGTGGAACTCCGCTCCGGCCACCGCCAACCTGGTCGCCGCCGGCGGGGGTGGCGGGCTGGATCTGCGAGCCGCGAGCGCATCGTCCGCGTCCGGATCGCCGAGCGCGTACGCCGCGTCCCGGATCGGCCGATACCCGGTGCACCGGCAGAGGTTTCCGCTGAGGGCATGGAGATCGAATCCGTTCGGACCGTGCTCGTGATCGCACGGTTCGCCGGCGGGCGCAGTACGGTCGGAGCGGTAGTACTCCGCGGCCATGCTGCAGACGAAGCCCGGAGTACAGAAGCCACATTGCGATCCGCCCCGGACGGCCATCTCCTCCTGCACCGGGTGCAGGTTCTTGCTCGTACCCAGGCCCTCCGAGGTGATGATTTCCTGGCCGTCAAGAGATCCGACCGGAATCAGGCAGGCATTGATCGCAATCCAGTCGGTCGGCTGCTCGATCCCGGGCCGGGCGACGAGGACAGAGCAGGCGCCGCACTCACCCTCGGCGCAGCCCTCCTTCGCTCCGGTCAGGCCCCGGTCGCGGAGCCAGTCCAGCACGGTGGTGTGGACCGGCACCCCGTCGATGGCCAGGTCCGCGCCGTTGACCTTGATCGTGGTACTCATCGATTGCTGCTCCAGCGGGTTCGTGCACTGTGGATGGGGTTCGCGTCCTGGAGGAAATCGTCGTACCGGTAGCCGGCGATCTTCGCGATCTCCAGCAGTGCGGCGGCGTGTTCCTGGTTCTCGCAGTTGCCGAGGCGCTCCCGGCGCTGCTCGAGGATCCGGTCGAAGGAGTCCGCGTCTCGCACCGAGATGACCAGGGGGAAGCCGAAGCGCTCGCGGTACTCGTCGGTGATCGTCGCCAGTACGTCGCGCTCCGGCTCGGCCAGATAGGTCAGTCCCCGCGCGGACTGGTCCCGCAGCGACGCCTCACCACTGAGGCCGTCGGCAACGAACTGCGAGCCCAGCTGCGGATAGGCCTTGATCAGTTCACGCTGCTCCTCGTGCGACCCGGAGAAGAGCGCCTCCTGGAACGCGCGGCGCAGTGCGTGGGTGTCGGTGAAGGGACGCATCTCCCAGGCCCGCTCGACCATCCAGTTGGGCCCCTGGAACAGGTCGGCGAAGGTCGCGACGAACTCGTCGCGGGTCATCTTGTTCACCTGGTCCAGCCGCACGGTGCCGTCGCCAGGCTGGCCGGCCACCGCAGGGCCGAAGTCCTTGCCCACGTGGTGGAAGAGGATGTTGAGCACGATCGCGGTCAGGCTGCCCAGCGTGATGCCGCTGCCGAAGATGATCTCCGCCCAGCCCGGCACCGCCTGCGAGACCTGGGGCTGCGCCGTGACGTACATGGCCAGGCCCACGCTGGTCGCCACGATGACCACGTTCCGGTGGTCGTGGAAGTCGACCTTGGTCAGGGTCTGGAAGCCGACGACGGCCACGGTGGCGAACATCGCCAGGGCGGCACCGCCCAGGACGGGGTGCGGGATCCCGGCCACGATGGCGCCGGCCTTGGGGACCAGACCGAGCAGGATCATGATCGCTCCGGCCGCCGCGACCACCCAGCGACTCTTCACCCGGGTGAGCCGGACCAGGCCGACGTTCTCGGCGAAACACGTGTAGGGGAAGGAGTTGAAGACGCCGCCGATGGTGGTGGCGAGACCGTCCGCGCGCAGGGCCCGGGCGATGTCCTCGCGGCCGATCCGCTTCTCCACGATCTCGCCGGTCGCGAACACGTCACCGGTGGTCTCGACCGCGGTGATCAGCATGACCACGACCATCGAGATGATCGCGGCGACCGAGAACTGCGGCCAGCCGAAGTAGAACGGGGTGGTGACGCCGACCCAGGCCGAGTCGTTGACGGCGCCGAAGTGGGCGTCCCCGAGGGCCCACGCGGCCAGGGTGCCGACGACCAGGCCGACCAGGACCGCGACCGTTGCCATGAACCCCTTGAAGACCCGCTGGATCGCCACGATCAGGGCGAGTGTGCCGAGTGCGTAGGCCAGGTTCTTGCCGCTGGTCGGGTCGGAGGTCGGTCCCGCGCCGCCAGTGGCGTCCGCAGCTGCGACCGGCAGCAAGGCCAGCCCGATGATCGTGATGACCGAGCCGGTGACGACCGGTGGGAAGAACCGGATCAGCCGGCTGAAGAACGGTGCGATGAAGAAGGTGGCCAGACCCGCCACGAGCACCGCGCCGTAGATCACCAGCAGGCCGTCGGTCCCGCCGCCCGCGGCGAGGCCGATCGCGATCATCGGCGAGACCGCCGTGAAGGTCACGCCCTGCAACAGCGGCAGCCGGACGCCGACCTTCCAGAATCCGACGGACTGGATGATGGAGGCGATGCCACAGGTGAAGAGGTCGGCGTTGATCAGATGCACGAGTTGCTCGGTGCTCAGGCCGATCGAGTTCGCGAGCAGGATCGGTACGATCACCGCGCCGGCGTAGAAAGCCAGCACGTGCTGGGTGCCGTACAGGGCGAGCCGTCCCGGGGACAGCACCTCGTCGACGGGATGACGAGCGGTAGTGCGGCGGCTCGGTCGCAGGACTGCCTTCATCGGACACCTTCCAAGGGGTCGCGGCGGATCTGACCTGCACGCCAGCTTGGGCTCAGGCCGTCGCCGACGGCTAGCAACAAACCTCCGAACTTGGCCAGCTCCCCCCGGGCCCGAACTGTGTGATCACCCAAAACCAGGCGGCTCAGAGCGATTTGAGAGCGAGGAACACATCGACGCGGTCCTCGAGCTGGGACAGATCGCGACCGGTCAGTTGCTCCACGCGTTCGATCCGGTAGCGGACCGTGTTGACATGCAGATGCAGTGCCTCGGCGGTTCGCGACCACGAGCCCGAACAGGCGAGGAATTCCTGCAACGTAGCGACCAGTTCACTGCGGTTCCGGCGATCGTGCTCGAGCACGGGCCCGAGCACCCGGTGGGTGTAGGTACGCCGGACGTCGTCGGGGACTGTGGCGAGCAGGAGGACGTGGGAAGCGACCTGGTCAGAGGTCACCACAGACACCGGAGTACCGCCTGCTCGCGCCACCCGGTGGGCGAATCGCGCCTCCTCCAGCGCGCCCGCCAAGGCATCGACGCCCGTCTCACCGCTGACGCCGACCGCGAGTCTTGCCCGCGGCAGGCCGGGCGAGAGCCGGCCGAACGCCCGGCGCAGCAGGTCGGGGAGTTCGGGGGACGAAGGCAACAATCCGATCAGCAAGCCGTCCTGCCCTGGCGCGACCACCGCGGGACCGACCGAGAGCGCGACGTCCTCGAACAGCGCGACCGCTACGTCGGCAGCCCCGTCGTCCCGGAGCTCGGCAACCGCGACCACCATCGGACGATGCAACTGCGCGCCGGCCTGCCGCAGGCGGGTGGCGACCTCGGCCTGCGGGCCACCGGACTCGACCAGGGCCAGGGCGTCCTCCACGAGAGGCCGCAACGCCAGCCGTCCCTCGTCCCGGCGTACCCGGTCCAGCGCGGCGATGCCGCAAAACTCGTGGACCGCTTCGACCTGGTCGGGCGGCCAGAGCGTGTGATCCCCGTCGACGACCAGCAGCCAGGCGGTCAGCCGGTTGCCGAGGCCTGATCCGACCGGGAAGAGGCTGTACTTCGCGCCGCTGGCGTCGGCGACGGCGGGCGTCCGGTCTGCGGTGAGGAACCGCCGGGTGACCGCGTCGAGCGTCTCGTCATCCAACTCGGCAGGACCCGGTACGACGTGTCGCCCGGTGGACGTGATCACCCGGCAGTCGTGCCCGATGTCGGCGGAGATCCGGGCCGCGAGCTCGTCGAGGCTGCGGCCGGAGGCGATCGCCGAGAGCAGCTGGCGCTGGCGCACGAGACTCGCAGACAACCTGGCGCCGGTATCGGCCGACTCCGCGGCCGCGACATACTCGGTCACGTCGGCGAACGCGACCTCGGTGGGCACCTCGACGAGGGTGACCTGGTGGCGACGGCAGGCCTCGAGCAAGTCATCGGGGACCGCGCCGAACTGCGCCGTACCGGCGATGATCGTGGTCGCGCCCTGTCCCGCCACCGAGGCCACGAAGGTCTCGCTGTCCGCGGCGCTGCGGCGCCAGACCAGACCGGTGAGGACCAGTTCGCCGCCGCTCAGGTAGCTGCCGGGTTCCAGCAGGTCGGTGGTGATCAGCCGGCCGATTGGACGGATCTCCACACCTTCGGCCGCATACAGCAGGCGAAGCCTCAGCTCGGGTGCGTCGAACAGCTCCGAAAGCAGCACGTCGCACCTCCCGTTGATAGCTGAAACCTCTCCTTGGAGGAACGTACAACGCCCGCTCGTGCGCCCGCGACGCCTAACCGGGCACCGACGAGGGCAGAACTGCGGCCGTCCCCGGGGTGCTTGACGCGTCCTCCGCGGGCATCTTATGGTCATTTCGCAGAACAGAAGCAAACTTCCGCAATACGGAATTATGAGGGAAGGATCTCATGAGCCACGCGCTGCGCTACGAGGTGAACTGCTCGATCCTGTTCACCGAGCTGCCGCTGCTGGAGCGACCGGCCGCCGCGAAGCAGGCCGGCTTCGACGCCGTCGAGTTCTGGTGGCCGTTCGCCGAGGCGGTGCCGTCGGATGCCGACATCGACGCCTTCGTGACGGCGATCGAGGACGCCGGCGTGCAGTTGGTCGGGCTCAACTTCTTCGCCGGCTACATGCCGGGTGGGGATCGCGGGCTGGTGTCCTGGCCCAAGCGGGCCGGCGAGTTCCGGGACAACATCGACGTCACCGTCGGCATCGGTGAACAGCTCGGTTGCCGGGCCTTCAACGCTCTCTACGGCAACCGGGTCGACGGCCACTCCGCGGTCGAGCAGGACGAACTCGCCATCGAGAACCTCGGCCTGGCGGCCCGCGCCGCGGCCCGGATCGACGCGACTGTGCTGGTCGAACCGGTCAGCGGTGCCGAGCGCTATCCGCTCCGGACCGCAGCCGACGTACTGACCGTCATCGACCGGGTGCAGACGTCGTACGGCGTGCAGAACGTCGGCCTGCTCGCCGACCTCTATCACCTCGCGGTCAACGGCGACGACGTCGATCGGGTCATCGCCCAGTACACCGACCGGATCGCCCACGTCCAGATCGCCGACGCCCCCGGCCGCAACGAGCCCGGCACCGGCACGCTCCCACTCGAATCCCAACTGGCCGCCCTCGCGTCCCACGGCTACACCGGCTGGGTCGGCCTCGAATACAAGCCGAGCACCACCACTGTCGACAGCTTCGGCTGGCTACCGCGCGAACGCCGCGGCCTGGCCGGCTGACCTTTAGGAGATTCAGCTATGACGAATATCGCCTTTGTTGGCCTCGGGATCATGGGTAGCCCGATGGCTGTTCATCTTGCGAACGCCGGTCACCAGGTTGCCGGCGTCAACCTCGATCCTGAGCGGGCCAAACCGCTGGTCGAGGCAGGAGGACGCGCTGCGGAGTCGATCGCCGACGCCGTCAAGGATGCCGAAGTGGTCTGCATCATGGTGCCGGACTCACCCGACGTCGACTTGGTACTCACCGGCCCGGGCGGGGTGTTCCAGAGCGCCCGGACCGACACCCTCATCATCGATTTCTCCAGCATCCGGCCCGATGTCACCATCGAGCTCGCCCGCCAGGCTCGCGCTCAGGGTTTCCGGTTGCTCGACGCCCCGGTGTCCGGCGGCGAGGCCGGCGCCAAGAACGCCGCGCTGTCGATCATGGTCGGCGGCGAGGCCGGTGACTTCCAGGCCGCCAAGCCGCTGTTCGATGCCGTCGGCAAGACCATCGTCCATGTCGGCGGGAGCGGCGCCGGGCAGAC
Source organism: Kribbella sp. (assembly GCF_035687465.1). Classification (NCBI taxonomy): domain Bacteria; kingdom Bacillati; phylum Actinomycetota; class Actinomycetes; order Propionibacteriales; family Kribbellaceae; genus Kribbella; species Kribbella sp. The sequence goes on along the minus strand of NZ_DASRXP010000552.1, from coordinate 11,246 downwards.
GGTCAAGGCCGCGAACCAGCTGATCGTTGCCTCCAACATCCAAGCGCTGTCCGAGGCCGTGGTCTTCCTGGAGGCGTACGGCGTGGACACCAAGGCCGCCCTCGAGGTGCTCGGTGGCGGCCTGGCCGGTTCGGCGGTGCTGAACCAGAAGCAGGAGAACATGCTGTCGCGTTCCTTCCAGCCCGGCTTCCGGATCGACTTGCACCACAAGGACATGGGCATCGTCACCGCGGCGGCGCGGGAGGCGGGCGTCGTCGTACCGCTCGGCTCGCTCGTGGCCCAACTGGTCGCCTCCGCCCGCGCGAACGGCGACGGCGGCCTCGACCACTCCGCATTGCTTCGTGGCGTGGAGCGGCTGTCCGGTCAGAGCACGGCTGGAAAGGTGTCGAGCTGATGGCGCGGATGCGCGCGGTCGATGCCGCGGTCCTGATCCTCGAGAAGGAGGGCGCCGTCCAGGCCTTCGGGCTGCCCGGCGCCGCGATCAACCCGTTCTACAACGCGATGAAGAAGCATGGCGGGATCAAGCACGTGCTGGCCCGCCACGTCGAGGCCGCCTCGCACATGGCCGAGGGCTACACCCGCGCGAAGGCCGGCAACATCGGCGTCTGCGTCGGTACTTCGGGCCCTGCCGGCACCGACATGATCACCGGCCTGTACTCCGCGTCCGCCGACTCCATCCCGATCCTCTGCATCACCGGCCAAGCACCCGTGGCCAAGCTGCACAAGGAAGACTTCCAGGCAGTCGACATCGCCTCGATCGCCAAGCCGGTCGCCAAGTGGGCCGTGACGGTGATGGAGGCGGCCCAGGTCCCGGGGACGTTCCAGAACGCCTTCCAGCTGATGCGCTCCGGTCGTCCCGGACCGGTACTGATCGACCTGCCGATCGACGTCCAGTTGGCCGAGATCGACTTCGACATCGACACCTACGAACCGCTTCCGGTGGCTCGGCCGGCCGCGACCCGGGCCCAGGCGGAGAAGGCGCTCGCGTTGCTCAACGACGCCGAGCGGCCGCTGATCGTCGCGGGTGGTGGGGTGATCAACGCCGACGCCGCTTCGCTGCTGGTGGAGTTCGCCGAGCTCGTCGGAGTGCCCGTCGTACCGACGCTGATGGGCTGGGGCACCATCCCGGACGACCACCCGCTGGCCGCCGGCATGGTTGGTCTGCAGACGTCGCACCGGTACGGCAACGCGACGCTGCTCGCCTCCGACTTCGTGCTGGGCATCGGGAACCGGTGGGCCAACCGGCACACGGGCTCGGTCGCGACGTACACGCAGGGCCGGAAGATCGTGCACGTCGATATCGAGCCGACGCAGATCGGCCGGGTGCTCGCGCCGGAGTACGGGATCGTCTCCGATGCTCGCGCGGCGCTTGAGGTCTTTGTCGAGGTCGCCAAGGAATGGGCGGCCGACGGCAGGCTGGCCGATCGCTCCGCCTGGGCGGAGGACTGCCGGCAGCGGCGGACAACGCTGCAGCGCAAGACGCACTTCGGAACTGTGCCGATCAAGCCGCAGCGCGTGTACGAGGAGATGAATCGGGCCTTCGGACCCGACACCCGCTACGTCAGCACCATCGGGCTGTCGCAGATCCAGGCCGCGCAGATGCTGCATGTCTATCGGCCGCGGCACTGGATCAACGCCGGCCAGGCGGGGCCGCTCGGGTGGACTGTGCCGGCGGCGCTCGGTGTCGCTGTTGCCGATCCCGAGGCGACTGTCGTGGCGTTGTCGGGCGACTACGACTTCCAGTTCCTGATCGAGGAGTTGGCGGTCGGGGCGCAGTTCAACATTCCTTACATCCACGTGGTCGTTAACAACTCGTACCTGGGGCTGATCCGCCAGGCACAGCGTGGCCTGGAGATGGACTACTGCGTGCAGTTGTCGTTCGAGAACATCAATAGTCCCGAGCTCAACGGGTACGGCGTCGACCACGTCAAGGTTGCCGAAGGCTTGGGCTGCAAGGCGTTGCGGGTGTCTGAACCGGACGAGATCCTGCCGGCGCTCGAGCAGGCGAAGAAGCTGATGGTCGAGTTCCGCGTCCCGGTCGTCGTCGAGGTCATCCTCGAGCGAGTGACGAATGTGTCCATGGGCACGGAGATCGACGCCATCACCGAATTCGAAGACCTCGCCGAACACCCCGAGGACGCCCCGACCGCAATCGGTGCACCCAGCTGATGCCGGGGTGCCGGGTGGTTGTTGCCTCGGACAAGTTCAAGGGCACGCTCAGCAGTGATGAGGTTGCGGCGGCGGTGAAGGACGGCGTACTGCGTGTGCGGCCGGACGCGATCGTCGACGTAGTACTGGTGGCGGACGGTGGTGACGGCACTCTTGCGGCCGCCGTTGGTGCGGGTTTCGAGTTGGTAGCGGTGGACGCCACAGGGCCGACTGGTGAGGTGGTGCAGAGCGGGTTTGCCCGGCGCGGTGAGGTTGCCGTTGTTGAGTTGGCGGACGCGTCCGGTCTGATCCGGTTGCCTGGTGGTGAGCCGGCACCGATGAGCGCGACCTCGCGCGGTACGGGTGAGTTGGTTGCTGCGGCGATCGACAGCGGCTGCAATCGGATCATCCTCGGCATTGGCGGCAGCGCCTGTACGGATGGGGGAGCGGGCCTGGTCCGGGCGCTCGGCGCCCGGTTGCTCGACAGCAACGGTCGGGAAGTCGCCGAAGGTGGTGCGGCCTTGATCGAGGCTGAGTCTCTCGACCTGACAGCACTCCGCGAGCGTCTGGCCGGAGTCGAGATCGTGATGGCGTGCGACGTAGACAACCCGTTGACAGGCCAGTCTGGCGCAGCGGCAATCTATGGACCGCAGAAGGGAGCGACCCCGGCGCAGGTCGCCGAACTCGACGTCGCTCTGACCCACTGGGCAGACCTCGTGACCCGCGAGGGGGCACACGATCTTCGGGAGGTGGCGGGGGCGGGGGCCGCTGGGGGAGTGGGGTTTGCGGGCGTGGCGTTGCTGGGGGCGGAGGTGCGGGCGGGGATTGAGTTGATGTTGGAGTTGGTGGGGTTCGGGCAGCGGTTGGGCGGGGTCGACCTTGTTGTTACCGGCGAGGGGGCGCTTGACGAGCAGACGTTGCATGGGAAGGCGGGGGCTGGGGTGGCTGCTGCTGCGACGGGGGCTGGGATTCCGGTGGTCGCGGTGTGTGGGACGAACCGGCTTGGGCCTGAGCGACTGCGTGGGGCGGGGATCGCCGCGGCGTACGCGTTGACGGATCTCGAGCCCGATGTGCGGCGGTGTATTGCCGATCCGGTCCCGCTGCTGCGGAGGCTTGGTGAGCGGATCGCGACCGATCAGCTTCCCCTGGCGACTGGCGCGCCCGGTCGCGGCAGCGCGTGAGCCGGCGACCAGTAGACCTACGATGAGTGCAATCGAGAGGGGGCGTCGAATGACCTCGCTGGACCTTGTGATCCGGGCCCGCCGGGTTGTCAGTACTGCGGGTGTGGTGCCGCGTGCCGTTGGGATCAAGGGTGGGCGGATCGCCACCATCGCGCCGTACGAGTCGGACCTTGAAGGCGCGGATCAGGTGGAACTGGCCGACGACGAGGTGCTGATGCCGGGCGTCGTGGACTCCCACGTGCACGTCAATGATCCGGGGCGGACGGACTGGGAGGGGTTCACCTCCGCGACCAGGGCGGCGGCGGCCGGTGGCGTGACCACGATCATCGACATGCCGTTGAACAGCATCCCGCCGACGTGCGACGTACCGGCTCTGGAGGTGAAACGGAAGACAGCGCAGAGCCAGGCGTACGTCGATGTCGGGTTCTGGGGCGGCGCGATTCCCGGCAACGCCGCGCAGTTGCGCCCGTTGCACGAAGCCGGTGTCTTCGGGTTCAAGTGCTTCCTGCTGCACTCGGGTGTCGATGAGTTCCCGCCGTTGGATCCGGCGGAGCTTGAGTCGGCGATGCGCGAGATCAGCTCGTTCGACGGGTTGCTGATCGTGCACGCCGAGGACGCCCACCGGATCGATCATGCTCCGGCGGCGCACGGCGCGAAGTACCTGGACTTCCTGCACTCGCGGCCGCGTGAAGCGGAGAACGCGGCAGTCGCGGAGGTGATCGAGCTGGCCCGCCGGACTGGTTGCCGGGTGCACGTATTGCACGTGTCCAGCTCGGATGTCCTGCCCGTACTGGCCGCGGCCCGCCGCGACGGTGTGCGGATCACCGCGGAGACCTGCCCGCACTACTTGACCTTCGCCGCCGAGGACATCCCCGACGGCGCAACGCAGTACAAGTGTTGCCCGCCGATTCGCGAGGCGGAGAACCGTGAGCTGCTCTGGGAGGGCCTGCGAGACGGGCTGATCGACCTGGTGGTCTCCGATCACTCGCCCTCGACGATCGACCTGAAGCACCTGGACACCGGAGACTTCGGCGCGGCCTGGGGCGGCATCGCCTCCCTCCAGCTCGGCCTGCCCGCAGTGTGGACTGCGGCTCGGGAGCGCGGATTCGACTTGGTGGATGTCGCGCGCTGGATGTGTCAGGCGCCCTCGACGCAGACCGCTCTGCCGACCAAGGGCCGGATCGAGATCGGGTACGACGCGGATTTCTGCGTTCTCGCGCCCGACGAGACGTTCGTGGTGGACGTCAACGCCCTGCAGCACAAGAACGCGATCACCCCGTACGCCGGGCGGTCGCTCGCCGGTGTGATTCGCGGTACTTGGCTGCGCGGCGTACCCATCGACATCGAGGCCGACCCGCGAGGGCGCCTGCTGAGCCGAGGAGAACAAGGATGAACCAGCCGCGCTACTACTCCCCGCAGGGCGGACTGCCCGCGCAAACGGAGCTGACCACGGACCGCGCCGTCTTCACCGAGGCGTACGCCGTGCTCCCGCGCGGCACGATGCGCGACATCGTCACCAGTCAGCTGCCCTTCTGGGAGAACACCCGGCTGTGGGTGCTTGCCAGGCCGTTGTCGGGATTCGCCGAGACGTTCTCGCAGTACATCGTCGAGGTCGCTCCGGGCGGCGGCAGCGACAAGCCCGAGACCGATCCCGGCGCCGAGGCGGTCCTGTTCGTTGTCGAAGGCAACTTGGTGCTCACTGTCGCCGGTGAGAAGCACGACCTCGCGCCCGGAGGCTATGCCTTCCTGCCACCAGCCTCCGACTGGACATTGCGCAACACCAGCGACCGGGTCGCCAAGTTCCACTTCGTCCGCAAGGCCTACGAACGGGTAGAAGGGATCGACCTCCCTTCAGCCTTCGTCACCAACGAAGTCGAGGTCGACGGCATCGAGATGCCCGACACAGAAGGCCGCTGGAGGACGCAGCGGTTCGTCGATCCCCTGGACGTTCGCCACGACATGCACGTGAACATCGTCAGCTTCGAGCCCGGCGGCGTGATCCCGTTCCCCGAGACCCACGTGATGGAACACGGCATCTACATCCTCGAGGGCAAAGCGGTCTACCTGCTGAACAAGGACTGGGTGGAGGTCCAGGAAGGCGACTTCCTGTGGCTACGAGCGTTCTGCCCCCAGGCCTGCTACGCCGGCGGCCCGTCCCGCTTCCGCTACCTCCTCTACAAGGATGTCAACCGCCACCCCAAGCTCAGCTGACGAGGACTGTCAGGTGCCCGCCAGTGCCCCGCCGATTCCGCCGATGCTGAAGTAGCGCTGGAACACCCCGAAGACGATCGCGGGCGGCGCGAGCATGAGGACGGCTGCCGCCATCACCGGGCCCCAGGAGACCTGGTTCTGCTGGAAGAACTGTTGGAGCCCGACAGGAAGAGTGAAGACCGCATCGCTGCGCAGGAACACGAGAGCGATCAGATAGTCGTTCCAGGCGGCGAGGAAGCTGAAGATCGCGACCGACATCAGGCCGGGCAACGAGTTGCGGAGAACGATCCGCCGGAAGCCGCCGAAGACCGTGGCCCCGTCGACCCAGGCCGCTTCCTCCAACGACTGCGGGATCGTGTCGAAGTAGGAGGACATCATCCAGCAGGCGATGGGGATCGCACTGGACACGTACACGATCACGATGCCCTGGAGGTTGTCCACGAGTCCGAGCGAGGAGAACAGGATGAACATCGGGACGACGAAGACGATCACCGGCAAGGACTGGATCACGAACAGCAGCAGGGAATAGCCGGAGACCAGCCGGGACCGGGATCGCGAGATCACGTAGCCGGCCGGGGCGCCGATGACGACCGCGATCAAGGAGGTGGCGATCGCGACGGCGAGGCTGTTCCAGAGATAGTGCAGCATGTTCGTCTGCTCGAAGACGAAAGTGAAGTTGTCGAGCGTGAGGGTGGCGCCGTTGATCAGACCGGTGCCGTTCGGGGTGAGCGCCTTGACGAAGATGTCGATGATCGGGCCGAGGACGATCAGGGTGAAGACAGTCATCGCGACCGTGATCGCCCAACGGGCCCTTGGACCTTTGGACGTGGAGGTGGAGGTCATCTGCCGCTCCGCTTCAGGCGATCGTGAATGATCGTCGGATCATTCGGTAGAGGAGGACCGACACGACGACGAGCAGGCCGGTGATCAGGATGGCGACGGCGATCCCGAGCCCGGGCAGGAACTCGGAGAACACCAGGTTGTAGGCGTAGACCACCATCGTCTGGGTCGCTCCCACCGGTCCTCCGCCGGTGAGCAACCAGACGGACGGGAAGTCGTTGATGGTGAAGATCGCCATCAGGATCCAGGTCACGTACGTCGTGCGCGCGGTCATCGGCAGGGTGATCCTGGTGAACTGCTGCCAGCGGGAGGCTCCGTCGACCCGGGCCGCCTCGTAGATGTTCTGGTCGATGCCCTCCAGGGCCGAGCCCATCATCAGCAGCGTGAACGGGAAGCTGATCCAGATCTTGAACACGCAGACCGTGATCTGCGCCAGCACCGGATCGCCCAGGAACAAGACATTGTCGCCGAGGCCAAGGTTTCGGAAGAGCGTGGGAAGCGCCCCGCTGGAGGTTCCCAGCAGGAACGCCCAACTGGTGGAGGTGGCAACGATCGGGACGATCCAGGGCAGGAGCAGGAGGACCCGGAAGAGCGAGCGCCCGGGAAACCTGATCCGCAATATCAGGGCCAGCACGGTGCCCAGGGCCCAGCTGCCCAGCACCGAGGCGACGACGAAGATCAGGGTGAACCGCGTCGATGCCCAGAACGCCGGGTCGGACAGGACGGAGCCGAAGTTCCCCAGCCCGACGAAGTCGCCCTGCTGAATGAGACTGCCGTCGTGCAGCGATGCGTTGACGGCGTACACCAGTGGGTACGCGTTGATCAACGCGACGAGGACGAGCGACGGCAGCAGCAGCGAGGAGTAGGTGAATCCCGTTCGTCTGGAGCCTCCTTTCATCCGGCTCACTTCCCGTAATGCAACTTCTCGTAGTTGTCCTGCAGCTGCTGCAGGATCGCCTGCGGGCTGAGGGTGGCTTGGACCACCTGAGCAGTGAAAGTGGAGGTCGCCGGGGCGCCTTCGACGGAGTTCAAGGCAGGGAAGAGATCCGGGGACCTCGTTGCGACCGACTTCGCGATCGGTACCCACTCCTTGATCAGCATCTGCGTCGAGGCACTGTTCTTGACCGCGGCCACCTCCTCGAAGCTCTTACGGGCGGGTACCCGGTTGTAGGTGCCGTCCGCGAAGGCGGGCTTGATCGCGTCAAGGAACCAGACGACGAAGTCCTCCACGTCCGAGAGGTTCGCGTTGCCCTTGTAGATCATCAGCGGGTCGACCCACTGCAGCGCCCCCTTGTCTCCGTGGGGACCGGTCAGCGGACTCATCACCGCGGACTTCACCTTCGGCCAGCTCTGCAGGTCGCTGTTCGGACCGGCCATCACGGTTCCGATGTGTCCGGCGGCGAAGTCGGCTGCGGACTGCGCACTGGTATAGCTGACATTGGTCGGGTTGATGTACCCGTCCTTGACCAGACTCTGGAGGAACTCGACGGCCTCGATGTTCCGATCGGTGACGCAGTCCGGCTCACCCTGCTCGTTGAACCAGCCACCGCCGTTGTTCACCAGCCACGGCAGCACCTGCTGATAGCCGGTCTCCTTGGGGCTGCCCGGGATCGAGTACCCATACACCCCGATGGTCTTGAGCGCCTTGCACAGGGCGCGGAACTCGTCCCAGTTCTTGGGGACTGCCGTCTGCGCTTTGTCCAACAGGTCCGGGCGGTAGAACAGCCCGTTGATCGAGAGGTGGTAGGGGACGCCGACATAGGCGCCGTTGTACTTGAGGGTGTCGATCGTGCCCGGCAGGAAGTCGTCGTAGATTCCCGCCGTCTTGAGCTTGGCGATGACGCCGTCGGAGGCCTCGAGCGCCCCCTGCTGGTAGAACTGGAAGGGCTGGAAAGCAGCACCGGAACTCACGGCCGGCGCCGTTTTCGCGGCGATGGCGGAGGTGAAGGTCTGGTACCAGTTCGTCCACGGGATGTTCTGGTACTTCGCGGCTGCGCCGTTCGACGCCTTCCAGCCGCCGACGAGGTTGCCGATGTTCTTGGCGTAGTCCGATCCGCCCCACTGCATGTCCCAGAAGGTGAACTGGGATCCCGCCGCGGCGGTCTTCTTCTCGCCCGCGCCGCACGCGGTCAGGAAGGCGAGTGCGCCGAGGCCGGCCGTTCCCGAGAGGAACCCGCGCCGGGTCAGACCTGAGGTCGCCGTTGAGATTTGGGATGCCATCGTTGGTTCCTTGTCTGTGTCTTGGTTCGACGAATGCCGCGACTACGACACACGAATCCGAACCGTGCTCACGAGTGCCTCGCGACGCTCGGCCGGGACGGTGATCCGCACCGTGTCGCCGTCGCTGAGGATCTCGGCGGGAACTGCTTCGCCGTCCGTGAGCAAGGTGGCGTCGACTGCCGTGGCGTGCTGCCCTTCCGGCAGGTCGACGAAGAAGGTGGTGGGTGCGTCGCCGTTGAGCAGGTGCGCGTAGTGGGCGCCGTCGGCTCCGAGCGTCGAGGCGAACGCGTGGCTGAGCCTGTCCTCGCCGTCGACATCGCCGATCCGGATGACACCGGCGCGGGTTGAGTAGATGCCGTCACCGTTGCGCTGGAGCCAGTCGCCGACAGCGCGCAGATTCTGTTGCGCCGGCAGCGGGATCGTGCCCTGGGGAGTAGGCCCGACATTGAGGAGGAACGTCCCTCCGGTGCCGGCCACGCGGACGAGAGTCGTCAGCAACTCGCGGGCGTCGCGATAGTGGTGATCGTCCTGGTGGAATCCGTAGGCGAGGGTCGAGGTGGTCTGGCACATCTCCAGGGCCTCGAGCGTGATCGGGGTGACGTTGAACCCGTTCTTGTTCTCGCCAGGCAGGTCGCCCTCGAACCCCTGGACGTCCTCTCCCGGCTGCGGGGGCGAATGGTGGTTGTGCATGATGACCGCGTCGGGCTGGAGGGTGTGGATCTTGTCGTACAACTCCGGCAGGCGGAAGTCACCGCTCGGCCCGAACCAGTTCTTCTCCCGGTGGGTTGCCCATTCGTTCGGCCAGTAGCCGTCGATCCAGTACTCGGCGATCTCGCCGTACTGGGTGGAGAGCTCTTGGACCTGGCCGTGTAGGAATCCGACGTAGTCGTCCCACGCCAGCCCGCTGCGTGCGCGGAGGGCGGCGCGGTAGGCGGGGTGGTGCCAGTCCAGCAGCGAGACGTAGAAGCCGAGGCGGACGCCATGCCGATCGCAGGCTTCTCGCAGTTCCGTCATCGGATCGCGGCCGAAGGGGGTGTTCGTCACCTTGTAGTCGCTGAGCGCCGTGTCGTACATCGAGAAGCCGTCGTGGTGGCGCGAGGTGATGGTGATGAAGCGCTGACCGGCGTCCGCCGCGAGGCGCACCCACGCGTCCGCGTCGAACTCCTTACCTTCGAACCGGCTGGCGAGAGTCTCGTACTCCGCGACCGAGTCCCGGTTCCGGAACATCGACCACTCGTGGCCACCGACGAGGGAGTACAGGCCCCAGTGCACGAACATGCCGAACCTGTCGTCCTGGTACTGCTTCAGTCCCTGGGGAGAAACCTGCAGAAATGTCATCGTTGTCAGACTCGCTCTCTGATCGCCTGTCGCCGTTCGAGGACCGATGGATCGCTGGAGACGGCGTCATTCGAAGCTAGTCCGGTGCGGTCGCTCGGAGACAGCGCGAGATGCGGATAACGACTATTCGCAAAACGTCATGTACGGCTCGGGCGGATCTCGGTAACGTCCGATCCGAGAGGCGCCGAGCGAGGGAGGAGCCCAATGGCCGAACGGTTTGCAGACAAGACCGTCGCTGTCACCGGAGCCGGCTCGGGGATCGGCAGAGCCACGGCACTGCGGCTCCTGCGGGAGGGCGCCCGGGTGATCGCCATCGATCGGGCCCACACCTCGCCGTGGCCCGAGGAGGTCGCCTCACAGCTCACCCTCGTGTCCGCCGACATCGCGGACCCCGCGACTCCGGCCCTGCTCGAGGCGGCGGTGTCAGACACCGGGGGCGTCCTCGACATCCTGGTCAACGCGGCGGGAATCCTGCGGATCGCGCCCTTCGTCGAGGTGACGGTCGAGGACTGGAACGAGGTGATCGCCGTCAACCTGACGGGGACCTTCTTCCTCTCCCAGACCGCCGCACGGCTGATGATCGCCGCCGGGGTACCCGGGCGGATCGTCAACGTCTCCTCGGTGCACGCGGCGGTATCGGAACCCAACGCCGCCCCCTACACCGCGACCAAGGGCGGGATCGAAGCGATGACCAGGACGATCGCGAGCGAGCTCGCGCCGTACGGGATCACCGCCAACTGCGTACGTCCCGGAGCAACCCGGACCGGGATGAGCGACCCGCTCTACGATCCGGACATCGTTGCCGCACTCGAGGAGCGCATTCCGCTGCGGGAGATCGCCGAACCGGAGTGGATCGCCGCGGCCATCTGCTACCTCGCGTCGGACGAAGCTTGCTACACGACGGGCGCGTCCCTGGACGTCGACGGCGGCTACGCGATGAACGGAGCGCTGCCCGGAACCATCTACCGCCGCTAACTGGAGCAGCACCTATGACAATCGCACCCTGGTTTCCCGAGGCCGGCCTCGGTCTGTTCGTGCACTGGGACCACACCAGCCAGCAGGGCATCGAGATCTCCTGGCCGTTGGTGGACAAGTCCATCATTCCGGGCCGAACCCATGCCGAGGCGCAGGTGACCGCCGAGCAATATCACTCCACCGCCGCCACCTTCAACCCCACGCGATGGGACGCCTCGGAGCTCGCTCGGCTGGCCAGGACGTCCGGCGCTCGCTATCTCATCTTCACCGCGCGTCACCACGCGGGCTATTCGATGTACCACACGAAGTACGACGACTACTCGATCGAGCACT
>NZ_DASRXP010000551.1:0-7337 GCF_035687465.1 Kribbella sp. | reverse complement strand
CCCAGTCGGTCCGCGACCGCGGCGTACGGGTTCTCGCTGTCGACCCAGGTGATCATCTCGACGCCGAGCTCAGCCAGCGGTACCTCGGCGTACCCGGGTGCCTCGAGCTTCGGCACGACCAGCGCGGGCGGGCCGTCGGCGGGGATGACGAGCGTGGTGAGCCGCTCGAGCGAGCCGCCGGCCTGGCCGAGCAGGTAGCGCAGATCGGAGCCCGGTGCGATCACCAGACCGGTGCCTCCGGCGGCCTCGCGAGCACGCTCGAGTCGAGCACGCAGTACGGCGGAATCGGGCGCGGGATGCTGCAGGGATCGTCGTGACATGGAACCGAGCCTAAGGTGGGCAGCGACGCTACCTGCCGGTAATGTCGGGGCATGGTGACTGGGAAGCGTCCGATCGGTTGGTCTGTGCTGGTTGCGTTGACCAATGGGCGGACGCGGATCCCTGACGATCGACTGGCCGCCGCGGTAGGTGGGAAGGTCGTGCTCGTCACCGGTTCGTCGTACGGGATCGGTGAGGCGACGGCGAAGCGGCTGGCGCGGGCGGGCGCGACCGTTCTGCTCGTGGCGCGCACTGCCGACCAACTGGAAGCCGTCGCCGAAGAGATCCGTACTGCGGGCGGCAAGGCGCAGGCCTATCCCACGAATCTCGCCGAGCCGGCCGCCATCGAGCGGCTGGTCGCGAACGTGCTCGCAGACCACGGGCATGTCGATGTGCTGGTCAGTAACGCGGGCAAGTCGATCCGCCGGTCGGTCGCTGACTCCTACCAGCGGTTCCATGACATCGAGCGGACGAACTCGGTCAACTACCTCGGGCCGACGAAGCTCGTGCTCGAACTCCTGCCCTCGATGCGCAAGCGAGGCAGCGGCCACCTCGTCAACGTGTCGACCGCCGGAGTACGGACTCCCCCGTTGGCCAGGTGGTCCGCCTATCTCGCCTCGAAGAGTGCGTTCGACGTCTGGCTCCGTTGTGTCGCGCAAGAGATCCGTGACGACGGCGTGACCACGTCGACCGTCTATATGGGACTGGTGCACACCCGGATGAGCGATCCGACTCCTCTGCTCAACCAGTTGCCCGGGCTGAGCCCTGAGCAGGCTGCCGACCAGGTCTGTGCGGCCGTCGCGAACAAGCCGCACAACATCACGCCGCCGCTCGTCCGTCCTGCTGATGCCTTGGGCAACCTTCTCCGGGTGCCGACGGATCGGCTGTTCGAGCAGTACTTCCTTCGCACGAACAGGAAGAAGGGCCCGGAGTGAGACCGCGGCCGATCGGCCCGATGCGACCGCCCGACTGGCTCGTGCGGCGAGCCGCCGAGGTTGGTGGAATCTCTGTGGCGCTGATCCGGTCGGGCGTCTGGCGATCGGTCGGGCCGTCCCAGTTGCTGGGGATCGAGCGAGCCTTGCGGCAGTGGGGCCAGTCGATGGCGGCGCTCGGTGCGATCGCGGCGATCCGGTATCCGGATCAACCGGCGGTGATCGACGAGCGCGGACAGCTGACCTACCAGGAGCTCGATCACCGGTGCGAGCGGATCGCGGCCGGGTTGCGGGCGCAGTACGGGATTGTTGCCGGGAGCAAGGTTGCTGTCTTGTGCCGGAACCATCGCGGGTTTCTGGAGGCGACGCTTTCCGCCTCACGGCTCGGTGCGGACGTGCTCTTCGTCAACACGGAGTTCGCCGGACCCCAACTAGAAGCAGTGCTCGAGAAACACCAGCCCGACCTACTCATCCGCGACGAGGAATTCATCGTCGGCACCGACCTACCCCAAATCCTCGCCTGGCAGGACAACGCCGCCGCCGAGGACGTCGGGAGCGGCGGGGGCGTGAGCCCTGCCCAGGTTCGGCTTGATGAGCTTGCGCGCTGTGATGCCCCCGGGGCTCCGGCGCCGGACAGCGTTGGGCACATCACCATTTTGACGTCGGGGACTACGGGGGCTCCGAAGGCGGCGCCGCGGGCGCCGACTGTGGGCGGGCTGGCGGGGTTGACCGCGAGTGCGCTGAATCGGTTCGGGTTGCGGGCGGGTGAGCCGATGGTGATTTGTCCGCCGCTGTTCCACGGGCTTGGGTTGCTTACCTCGATGCTCGCGCTCTTCCTCGGGTCGCCGCTGGTCCTGGCTCGCCGGTACGACGCTGCCGCGGTGCTCGCGTCGATCGATCGGAACCGGGCCGGCTCGGTGGTCGCCGTACCGATCATGTTGCAACGGATGCTCGACCTCGGCGCGGAGCGGATCGCGGAGTACGAGCTGAGGTCTTTGCGGGCGATCATCTCGGGCGCCTCCGCGTTGGGACCAGCGTTGGCGGAGCGGTTCATCGCGCAGTTCGGGCCGGTGCTGTGTGACGCGTACGGGTCGAGCGAGATCGGGATCGCGACGATCGCCAACTCGGCGGATCTCCTCGCGGCGCCCGGCACGGTCGGACGCCCCTGCCTCGGGAGTTCCGTGCGCATCCTCGACGACAACGACCGACCGATCGCGGTTGGTGAGACCGGACGGATCTTCGCCGGCGGCGGCCTCGTGTTCGGCGGGTACTCCGACGGCAGCAGCAAGACCGTGGTCGACGGGCGGATGAGTACGGGCGATCTCGGTCACCTGGACAAGGCCGGGCGGTTGTTCGTCGACGGCCGCGAGGACGACATGATCGTGTCGGGCGGTGAGAACGTGTATCCCGCCGAAGTCGAGGACTGCCTGATGGACCACCCGGGTGTGGTGGAGGCCGTGGTGGTCGGCGTGCCCGATGAGGAATTCGGTCAGCGGTTGGTCGCGTACGTCGTACCGGCTGGTCCCCGTGCTGTGACGCCTGAAGAGCTCATCCAGCATGTACGCGCGAACCTGGCGCGGTACAAGACCCCGCGGCAGGTCGTGCTGGTGGAAGACCTTCCCCGCAACGCCACGGGAAAAGTCCTCCGAAGCAAACTCGGCGAAAATTGAGAGTGTGCTGACCTCCAACGGGTATGTCCTGGACGAATCCGCTCACCGGCTCGGGTCGTTGGGCGCCGTACCGGATCGTGAGCGTGGTGATCGGGTGCTGCTGCAGGTACGGCTGCGGCGGGATGGGTATCTCTTCCTCCGTGGGCTGCTCGATCCGGAGGTGGTACTGGCATTCCGGCGGTACTACTTCTCGCTGACCCGGGCTGCCACCGACCGAGCGACGTACCGGCAGGTGTTGTTCGGGGAGATCGTGCCGGGAGCGGAGTACGCCGCCTTCTGCACGCAGCCGGCGCTCCGGGGGTGGTTCGAGTGGTTCCTGGGTGGGACGCCGTTCCTGCACAAGCGGAAGATCATCCGGCAGACCGCGCCCGGTGAGGGCGGGATCGGGATGGCGACGCAGGCGCACTACGACCTCCTCTACCTGCGGGAGGGGACCGACCAGGTGCTGTCCGCGTGGATCCCGGTCGGCGACTGCCCGGTTGCCCGCGGCGGACTCACCTACCTGGAAGGCAGCCACCGTCGCGTCCTCCAGGACGAAGCCCTGGGCCTGCTCAGACGTCCCGCGGCCTCCATCACGGCCGACCTCCCTGCTCTGGCCGACCAGTACGACGCCCGCTGGCTGGTCAACGACTACGCCGCCGGGGATGTGGTGATCCACACCGCCCACACCGTCCACGCAGCCCTGGACAACATCTCCCAGGACATCCGCCTCTCCACCGACATCCGCTACCAGTTGTCGACCAGCCCCACAGATCCTCGCTGGCAATCCCACTGGCACGACCGCGACGGCCTCTAACTACCGAGATGCCTTGCGGCCGGGCCTGTGTACGTGGGGGTGATGGATCTGGGCAGGGGGCCCTTGATGCGGGTGGGGTCCTGTTGTTGCTCGTGGGCGTGGGCCAGGAGGCCGACGGACCGGGAGAGGACGAAGAGGCCGCGGGCCAGTTCGGGGGCGAAGCCGAGTTCGGCGTAGATGGTGGCGGTGGCGCCGTCCACATTCATCGGGATCGGCTTGGAGCCTTCGGCGAGGACGGCCTCCAGGGCGAGCGCGAGGTCGACGTACTGGCCCGAGACGACGCCGTCGTCGATTGCCTGCTGGAGCGCGGCAATGAGCGGGTCGCGGCGGGGGTCGCGCGGGTGGAAGCGATGACCGAAGCCGGGGATGAAGGCCTTGCGGGCTTTGTAGGAGGCGACTAGATCGCGGGCGGCTTCCGCGGGGCTGTGTCCGGCGTCGACCGTGGCGCGGAGTTCGTGGAGGACTTCCAGGCATTGCTGGCCCGCGCCGCCGTGGACGTCTCCGAGCAGGTTGACGCCGGTGGCGATCGCGTTGTTGAGCGGCAGACCGCAGGATGCCGCCATCCGGGCCGCGGCGATCGAGGGCGCCTGGGGGCCGTGGTCGACCGCGGCTACGAGAGTCAGCTCGAGTAGTTCGGCCTCACGGCTGGTTGGGAGATCTCCCCTGGTCATCAGCCAGATCAGCTGCGGGAAACTGACCGCCCCGATGAGCTCCTCGATCGCGTAGCCGCGCAACCGGATCACACCCGGCTGGATCTCGGTGATCGAGGTCGCCCACCAATCAGCCGCCTCGGTGCGCGCGTCGTCCGAGGAAGTCATACGGCTCCTTGGTCGTGGAGGTCGGCGATCTCCTCCGTCGTGTAGCCGATGGCGTGCAGGACCTCGTCCGTGTGTTCGCCGAGTGTCGGCGGGCGCGTGGACGGACCCACTGCGTGGCCGTCGACGTGGACGCTGCTGCCGAGAACGCGCAGGGAGCGCTCTCTGCCGTCAGGGGTAGCGCGGCCTGGCATCGGGAGGTCGTGGAGGAGTTCGCGGTCAGCGAGTTGGTCCAGGGACAGGGTCTGTTGGACTGTGAGGACCGGGGCGACGGGGACGCCGGTGGTGGCGAGGAGGTCGTCCCACTCGACGGCAGAGCGCTCTCTGAGGGTCTTTTCGAGTTCCTGCTTCAGCTCGCGGCGATGATGCTTGCGGGCCTCGCGGGTGGCGAAGCGCTCGTCGGTGACCAACTCCGGGCGACCCAGCACGGTGCAGAGTTCGACGTACTGCTCCTGTTTGTTCGCCGCGATGTTGAGCCCGCCCGACGCCGTCTCGAAGGTCCCGGACGGTGCTGACGTGACGTTTTCGTTGCCCATGGCCCGTGGTTCGCGGCCGCCGATGAGGTAGTCCGAGACCACCCAGCCCATCGCCGCGACCGCGGTCTCCAGCATCGAGACGTCGAGGTAGCTGCCGACACCTGTGCGAGAGCGTTTCACCAGGGCGGCCGAGATCGCGAACGCCGCCGCGTAGCCGCCGAGCGTGTCGGCGATGGGGAACCCGGTGCGCGTCGGCGCGGTGTCGGGCATGCCGGTCACGCTCATGATGCCGGACAACCCCTGGATGATCTGGTCGTACGCCGGTCGCCCGCGCATCGGCCCGGTCTGCCCGAACCCGGAGACAGCGCAGTACACGAGTCCTTCGTTCAGCGCGTGCAGCGTCTCCCAGGAGAAGCCGAGGCGGGTGAGGACTCCGGGGCGGAAGTTCTCCAGCAGAACATCGGCCTCGCGGACCAGGCGCTCGAACACCTCTTTGCCGGCGGGGGATTTCAGATCCAGGGTGAGAGAGCGCTTCCCCGCGTTCTGAGCGAGGAACGAGATCCCCAGCCCGTCCCGGCTCAGCTCAGGGTCCGCACCGAGGTTCCGGGCGAGGTCGCCTGACCCCGGCACCTCGAGCTTGATCACGTCCGCACCCATCAACGCCAGCTGGTACCCGGCGAACGGCCCTGCCAGCACGTTGGTCAGATCCAGGACCCTGACCCCTGCCAACAGATCCGCGTCAGGAGGCACTGAAGCCGCTCCAACCGGTGGAGGTGACGGTGTCCGCGCAACGACGGACGGCGTTGACATAGCCAGGAAGGCGCTCGTCGTTGAAGCGGGTCGTGGGACCACCGATGCCGACCGCGGCGACCACGCGGCCACCGGACCGGCGTACCGGGGCTGACACGCCGGAGGCGCCGAGCTCGCGCTCTCCGTGCGTGATCGCGTAGCCCCGCTCCCCCGTACGACTTGCCGCCACCCGGAGCTTCTTCGCGAAGTCACCGTCGTACGGCGACTCAGCGGCGATGTCGTCGATCACCGAGGGATCCGCCGCCAGCAAGGGCGGATCGCTCAGCAGCACCTTCGAAGCGGCCCCGCCCCACAGCGGCAGCGACGATCCGACCGCGATGGTGTGTCGGACACTCAACGTCCCCTGCGCCTGCGCGAGGCAGACCCGGGTGCGCCCGACCCGGATGTACAGATTGGAGGTCTCGCCCGTGTCGGCCGCGAGCTTGTTCATCGCGGCCCGCACGGCCGGTGGGATCTCCATGCTCGCGCTGCTCAACCGCGTCCACCGCAGGAATCCAGGACCGATCGCATAGACACCTGGCCCGATCGCGGCCACCAGTCCTCGCTGCTCCAGGGTCGTCACCAGCCGCAGCACGGTGGTCTTCGGCAGCCCGCTCACCTTGGTCAGCTCGTGCAGCGTCCAGGTCGGGTGCTCGTCGTCGAAGCGCTCCAGCAGATCCAGCGCCCGGTGCACGCTGCGAACACCAGGCTGGTCACCGCCGGCCAGGTCGCCGTCCGTCATGCCGCCTCTTCTCACCGGCCCGCCATCGGGCCGCTCACCGCCGGAATCAGTCCTCTCGACGATAGCCCGCTGGTCCACCTAACGGAATCTCTGTACCCCCTGGTGGAATGCTGCTACGGTCGCCGCGTGATCCAGGCCACCCATCCGCGCCTGAGGAGATGCCCAATGTCGCGATCCGCACTCGTCGCCACCGGGGTGACCGTGAGCCTGCTGCTCAGTGCTTGTTCGGCCCTCGAAGGCGGCAGCGTCGCCGGCGATTTCCCGTCCCGCAACGTCGAGATCATGGTGCCGGCGGCCCCCGGCGGCGGCTGGGACCTGACCGCCAGACAGTTGCAGCACGTCATCCAGGAAGACGACTTCCTGCCCGGTCGCTCGGTGTCCGTGGTGAACGTGACCGGCGCCGGCGGTGCCGTCGGCATCTCGAAGCTGGTCACCAAGAACCGCAAGGACCCGCACACGCTGATGATCACCGGCCTGGTGATGGTCGGTGCGCTGACCTTGAACCAGTCCAAGATCACCATCTCCGACACCACGCCGATCGCCACTCTGACGGCCGAGCAGGAGGTGTTCGTGGTCGAGGCCGACTCGCCGCTGAAGTCGCTCAAGGACCTGGTCGAGAAGTACCAGGCCGACCCGACCTCGGTCAGCTGGGGCGGCGGCACGATCGGCGGCACCGACCACATCGCGGCCGGCACCCTGGTGAAGGCGGCCGGCGCCGATCCCTCGAACGTGAAGTACATCAGCTACTCCGGCGGTGGTGAGGCGACCGCGGCGATCCTGTCCGGCGACGTCACCGTCG
>NZ_DASRXP010000550.1:0-10463 GCF_035687465.1 Kribbella sp. | reverse complement strand
ACCAGACGAGATGCTCGACGGAAAAGACAAGATTCGCCGTGGTGCCGTGCTGTCGCCTGACGCCGTTGACCCACAAATCGAGGGAGATGGTCCCGGGGTCTGGGACTTCGTCCGCGGTCACCAGGAACGGACCGATCGGATTGGCTGTCGGGAAGGTCTTTCCCTTCATGAGCTGACCACTGCGTTCCAGTTGCCACGCGCGCTCGGAGACGTCGTTGGCAGCCACATAGCCGGCGATGACCGATGGAGCTTCATCGACCGAAGACAGTAGGTAGGCCGGTGCGCCGATGACCACTCCGAGTTCGACTTCCCAGTCTCCCTTCACCGAGCCAGGAGGGAAAACCACGTCGTCATTGGGCCCGCAGACGCTGTTCGGCGTCTTGGAGAACACCACGGGCTCCGCCGAAACATCCAATTTGGCTTCTGCCGCGTGGTCGGCATAGTTGAGGGCCACGCCATACACCGCGTGGGGCAGCGCAATAGGCGATCCGATACGGGTCTCGCCGATGTCGATGCGGGGGAGTTCCCCCGAACTGATAATGTCGACCTTGGACCGCCATGTGCGCAGGAACTCGCCGTCGATATCCCGGGCGACGGCGGAAATGTCGTATACAGTCCCGGTTTCCGGGACAAGTGCAGCCGGTCGCTCATGGCCGGGTTCTCCTAGTCTGAGGAAGCGCATGACTTTACCACTCCAATCAAAGGTATGACGTATGGATCAAATGTGCATGATTGGCATGTAAGGCCGCATACGATGCGGCCTAGACCTCTCAGTGATCCCAGTCCGAAAGAAAATCTGCAAGGGATTCGTTCACGATTTCAGGCTGCTCCTCTTGGGGCAGGTGACCGCACCTATCGATGGCGAGAGTGGTCAGATTAGAAGCCATCGTCTCCCACACTGCTTTTACGTCGAATGCTTTGCCGACGGCTTCGGAGTTGACGCCCCATAGGGACAGGACAGGGCGTTCGATTCGCACGTCCTTGTCCGCAACATCTTGCGCAACGTCTTCAAGCCTGGCGCGGTAATCTGAACAACAGCCCCGAATGCTGCCAGGCCGTTCATACTCCCGTACGTAGACGTCGATCTCGTCCTGAGTCATCATTTCCGGATTGTATGACCAGGTCCGGTACAGGAAGCTCAGAAATTCGCGTTCCTTACCGGCGATAAGAGCCTCAGGAAGGTCGGGAACGTTGAAGAATTGAAGAAACCATCCCTCTGCCTGCAACTTGGGGTTGCTGGCGTTCTCGGCCAGTACCCTCGTCGGAATGTTCTCCATAACAACCAGGCGGTCGAGGCGGTGCGGGTGATCTTTCGCGAAACGTGTCGCTACTCGCGCACCCCGGTCGTGCCCTATCAATGCAATCCGGTCGTGACCGAGATGGTCCATGAGGGCGATGATGTCGTTGGCCATCGTGCGCTTGTCGTAACCGGACGCCGGCTTATCGGTGGCTCCGTAGCCGCGCAGGTCGGGCGCGACGACCGTGAATGTCTTTGCGAGCGCGGTGATCTGCTTGCGCCATGCGAACCAAGTCTCCGGAAAACCATGCAGAAGATAGACCGGCGGTCCCGATCCAGCAGTGACCCAGTGGATCCTGATCCCGTTCAGGCGGGCGGTGTGGTGAGCTACCGATGGGACAGTCCTCACGATGATGTCACCGCCCTTATCGGGTAGTCTGCCGGCTCTCCCGCAAGGACTTTGATGACCTGCTGAGTTGCCTTGACCTGCGACTCCCTCATCGCCTCCTCCGAATAGAACGCAGTATGCGGGCTCAGGAGCAGATTCGGCACGTCCGCGACCAGCGTCGGATCGAGCGGTTCGACCGGAAAGGTATCCAGCGCCGCTCCTTTCAGGCGGCCAGCGCGAAGCGAAGCAACAAGGTCGTGGAGAACGATGAGTGGACCCCGGGCGGCATTGATGACAATCGCCCCTGATGGGAGCTGCGCGAGGGTCTCCGCATTGATGATTCCACGGGTCTCCGGTGTCAGCGGTGCGTGGAGAAAGAGGATGTCAGACCTTGTGAGCAGATCGTTCAAGCCCACGGCTTGAAACGGCTCCGGAATCTTCTTCGCGTACGGATCATGGACGAGAATGCCGGTCCCGAAGCTGGCCATACTTGTTGCGACCAGCTTCCCGATTCGACCGAATCCCAGGAGTCCGACGGTAAGTGTCGATATGCGGCGCAGCGGGCGCACTGAGCCGACTCCCCACAGGCCGGATCGCGCGGCTTCATCCGCCTTCGAGAGATTTCGTAGCAACATCAACGCCATCGCCACCGCGTGGGATGCTACCTCTTCCACGCAATAGTCCGGCACATTGGTAACAATGATTCCATTGTTGGCCGCCGCATCGACATCTATGTTGTCGATCCCGATTCCGTAGCGGGCGATAATCCGAGCCTTGGTCATCTTCTTGATCAGATCTTCCCCGATCGGTGCGAGCGCATTGAGAATGGCGTCCGCCTCAGGCGCGAGCCTCTGAACATCATCGGCAGACGGGGCGACGATGAGGGTGTGCCCGGCTTCGGCAAGTAGCCCGCGTTCGAGATCGGTGTCCGGGAAAGCCTGATCCGTGAGCAGAACCTTCATTCGAGTCACGCTCCTCATTTGGGATGTTCGGTCGTGTGCGCACCGGCGGCGGTTGGCGCCCGCTGGGTCCGATATCCACCTGGATGCCGGGTGCAGAGCGCCGCTGTAGGTGATTTGGCACCATAGTCAGACAGGTCTACCTAAGTCCAGTCAAGCAACCGAGCTGACCCACGCCTTCCGGTGGTCGGACACCTCCGAGCAGGACGGTGCAGGGGTGAGATTTAGCCGTGATGGCGGGCGTTTCGCGCGGACCAACCGGCCCGAAGTGCGGCCGCTCACGCGCTCGCGATGCCGGCGAATCGAGGCCGTTCCCTCAGGTGGATACCGATTGGATGTTGACTAGGTAGACCAGTCTGGATAGTGTCCACGACAACCGGTCGGCCGGATCTCGCTCGATGGCGTGTGAACGATCGGGTCTGCGGGCCGGACGCTGCCACCAGGCAAGGAAGGGTCGTGGTGATGAAAGCCATTGGTCTCACCGACTTCGGAGGTCCCGAAGTGCTGCACGCAATCGACCTGCCTGCTCCTGAACCGTGTGCCGGTGAGGTACGGATCAGGACACATGCGGTGACCGTGAACCCAACCGACATCGGCTTTCGCGCTGGCCGCCGGGCGGCCGAGCTGGCTGAACGTACCCCGCCGTATATCCCTGGCGTGGACGCCGCCGGCGTAGTGGACAAGCTCGGCCCGGGCCCCGTCGGGCGTCTGAGTGTCGGTGACCGGGTGATCGCCGCAGTCGTCCCGATGGGGGTGCACGGCGGCAGCTATGCCGAACAGTTCGTCGTTGACCAGAGGTCGGTGGTACCTGCGCCGAAGGGCTCCACTCATGCCGAGGCGTCGACCCTGCTGCTCAACGCGCTCACCGCCGACTTGGCCCTTGAGGCGCTGCACCTGTCGGTCCGGCAGACCGTCGCGGTCACAGGTGCCGCCGGTGCGTTGGGCGGCTACACCGTTCAGTTGGCCAAGGCGCGGGACCTGACCGTGATCGCGGTGGCGTCGTCTGCTGACGGTGACTTGGTGCGCTCCCTGGGGGCCGACCATGTCGTGGATCGGGGTGAGGAATGGATCGCTGGCGTCCGCGCGCTGGTGCCCAACGGTGTTCCCGGTCTGGTCGACGCGGCGAACCTCGACGACGAGGCCGTGCCCGCGGTCGCGGACGGTGGTGCGCTGGCTACCGTCCGCGGCTGGAATGGCCCCGTGGGGCGCGGGATCACTGTGCATCCAATCGTGGCGTGGGAGGCCTTTACCGATACCGGGGCACTGGACCGTCTGCGAGCCCTGGTCGAGGACGGCACGCTCACCTTGCGGGTCGCTGAGATCTTGCGCGCCGATCGTGCCGCAGAGGCGCATCGCCGGCTCGCTGACGGCGGGATCCGTGGGCGTCTGGTCCTTGACTTCGCGACCTCGCTCAGTTGAACCAAGCCAGTCTCGGTTCAGCGGGCTGGTTAAGCAAAGGCCAAGCGCCATCCACAACAAGGAAGTTACGACTGCCACCCGAGGGCAGGCCTACGGAGGTAACTATGTCATCAGACTCGCAGCTCGTCACACCGGTGGCGTTCGCCGAGAAATCCAAGCTCATGCTCGCGCAGGCGGGTTTTCACCGAATGAGGATCGGTGACGTCAACGTCGTCGCGTTGTCGGACGGGACATTCCGCCCGTATATGCGGGATCAACTGCGCAACACGACGCCCGAAGAAGTCGAAGCGGTCCTCGCGAAGTCCAACCAAAGGACTCCGAATCACGAGTCGGTAAATGCGTTCTTGATCGAGCTGGGCAATCGTCTCCTGATGGTCGACGTGGGAGCCGGGGAAGTGTTGGGTCCAAAGCTGAACAAGCTCCCGTCGAGTTTGAAGGCGATTGGACTGGAACCGAGGGACATCACAGACATCCTCATCACTCACATCCACCCCGATCATTCGGGTGGGCTTGTGGTTGACGGTCAGAAAATCTACCCGAACGCCAAGGTTCATGTAGATACGAGGGAACTCGATTTCTGGGCGAGCGAAGCGAATGCAATGAACGCTACTGGCCATGCGGCGGATTGGTTCAAAGTCGTTGAGGCTACGGTCCTGCCGTATCTGAAAGACGGATCGGTGTCTGCCTTCGAGGCGGGGGCAGAACTGTTTCCTGGCCTTCGCACTGAACCGGCTTACGGTCACACACCAGGGCAGGTCACGTACATCCTTGAGAACGGCGGAGAAAAGATCGCCTTCTGGGGGGACATCATCAACGTGCCGGACGTGCAAATCGAGGAACCCACCGTAAGCATCACCTTTGACATCGATCAGGAGCGGGCGACGGCAACCCGGCTGAGCTCCTTGGCGGATGCCGCGGAGAACGGATACCTCGTCGCGATGCCCCACGCGCACTTCCCGGGGGCAGGACACGTCCAACGGCTGAGCGGCGATCATTTCCGGTGGATCCCGATCCCCTACGTGAACGACGCTGTCGACGACTGATAGCAGGGCCGACGCAGATGGAACGGCCACCGCGAACACGGTCTGGTCAGAGACAGTGGACCAGTGATCAGCGGCGCTGTTTCGTCCAATGCTGTGCGGAGCGGAGGGATCGGCGAGCCCTCCGCTCCACCTGGGCCCCCGCCAAAGGGCGGGTCCCTGCAGTTGGCCAGTGCGCCAGCACGACCCGGTTGATCATGCCGGCTCGGCCATCCCCGGTGACGAGATCCAGGGGTGAATGTGCAGTACACTGAACAGGTCTGTCTAACGAGGGAGTCCATCATGCCGAGCAAGACCGGCGCTAAAGCGTCGGCCCGCGATCGTCTTCTGGCGGCCGCCGATGAGTTGTTCTATCGCGAGGGTGTACAGACGGTCGGCATCGACCGCATCATCGAGCACGCAGGCGTCGCCAAGGCCTCGCTCTACAACACCTTCGGTAGCAAGGAAGCGCTAGTCCTCGCCTACCTCGAGTGCCGCCACGCCAGCACCAGCGACCGCATCAATCGGGTCATGACACGTTTCCGAACACCACGAGAGCGGCTGCTGGGCGTCTTCGACGCGCAAGGCGAGCTGTTCACCGAACCCGGATTCAACGGATGCCCGTTCGAGATGGCCAGCGCAGAGGCCCAGCCTGGCAGTTCCGTCGAACACGCCGCCGATGAGTACCGGGACTGGTTGCGCTCCCTGTTCACCAATCTCGCCAAGGAGGCCGGTGTTGCCGATCCCGACGCCCTGGCTCGACAGCTCCAGCTCCTGTACGACGGAGCGGGCCTGTCGGCCCGCATGGACCGCGATCCTTCGGCGTCCACCACTGCTCGTGCTATGGCGACAGTCCTCTTCGACGCAGCACCCAAGTCGGAGAGCCGCTGAGGGTTCCTGAGATTGCGTCATCGCAGATCGGGGGCTGTTGCCGGCTGCAACGACTGCAGCAGCCGGAGTCGGACCGATGAGTTGGTATCCCCGATCAGTCCAGCATTGCTTTCACTAGTTCCCGCGGCCAACCTGGTTCGGCTGGGGTGTTCGTGAAGATCGCGCGGTAGTACAGCGGACCCAGTAGGGCGTCTGAGGCGGGCCCGACCTCCGGCGCAGATCCGTCACGCGAGCGCGCACGGTCGAGTATCGCGGCTAGCTGAGCGTGGCGGTCCGCCGTGCAGGCGCAGCCGCCTGTGGGGCCGGAGCCGATGGCGGCGCGCATCAGAGCCAGCACATCCGGGTCTGCCAGGTCGGTGGCGACGTCCGTGGCCCAGCGCTCGAGGTCCTCACGCAAGGACCCTGTGTCCGGCACCACGATGTCCCCGCTGAACCGGCTGGTTGCGACGTCGCCGAGCAACTCCGCCATCGAGCCCCAGCGACGGTAGAGAGTCGTCGGATGGACTCCTGCTCTGGTGGCGATGGCGGGCAAGGTGAGCGCCTCGGCGGGCTCCTCGGCCAGGAGCTCCTGCACCGCGCGGTGCACGTCGGCGCGCACACGCGCCGAACGCCCCCCAGGCCTGGTGTTGGTCGGACTCGCTGTCATCCTCCAATTATTGCACTAATCGATGCGTTAGTGCCATGCAGACTCAACCGCATCCAGAGGTCGAGGAGGTGGGTGAGTTTGCGCATCGCGGTCACATCGCGCACATGGCCGTCGTGGTCGCGGAAGTTTGCCTTTGCTCGGACCTTGGCCGGCTTGCCCTTCTCGTCGGAGAGCCGTCGGCGGTCGCACGTTCGGTCGCTGGTAACTAGGCGAGGAACGGCGGTCCGGCAAAGAGGGTCGTAAAGGGGTCGTAGACAGCACAAAGGCCCAGGAGCAGATTGCGATGTCTGCCTGGGCCTCGATGCTGGTGCCCCGCCAGGGACTCGAACCCCAAACCCGCTGACTTCCAGCCGAGGTTGACCACCGTTGTCGATGATGAGCGTAAGCTCTTACTGGCAAGGGATTCGGGGGTTGTTTTGCGCACATTGGTTCTCATCGCTCATCATCCTCTCGCGCTGATTGAGGTGCGTAAGAGGGGCGTAAGAGGTGCGTCGCCGAAGGTTCCCAGCGCGGCTACGGTAGCGATTCAATGTTGGCAGTTCGATATCGCAGCTCCATCTGACGGTCCTGGGCGGTGCCCAGTCTGATGGCCATGGACTACAGGTCGCCACCGTCGGCCGCCCGGCATCGGTGAGCCCGCATGGTGATCTGGCTGACCTGGGGAGCTGCGTGGCAGAACGACGGACGCATCTTCACCCGAGGGACGTCCGTGACCATCGGCCTGTTCGTCGGACTGGTGGTGCTGAAGTTCGCGCTCGGCGCGTTCGCCTACTTGACCCATACACCCTACGAGAGCGGTATCGGCAGCGTCCTGGTCATGGTCGGCCTCATGCTTGCCGTCCAGGCGGAACTGATCTGGCGCCGGGCCGGGGCACTGCGTACCGCGGAAGGGAGTTCGCGGCTGGGCGTTCCACCAGGCCGTCTTCACCGGTAATTTCAGTACGTGAGATTGCATGACCTCGGTCAGCTGTCGCTGGAGATCGACGGCCGGATGCGTATGCCGAACGGCAGCCGGCCGACGACGCTGCTTGCGCTGCTCGCGGTGCACGCCAACCGACGGGTTCCGGTCGACACGATGATCGAGGCGCTCTGGGGTGACCAGGTCACCGACGGTCGGGGATCGACGCTCGAGTCGCACGTCTGGCGACTGCGGCGGGTCCTGGAGCCGGACCGCGGCCGAGGCACGGCGCCGGCCGTGCTCGTGAACGACACCGGCGGGTACCGGCTCCTGGTCGACCCCGCCGACATCGACTCGGCGGTTTTCGAGAGGCTGGCCGATGAAGGCCGCGAGGCGCTCGGCACCGACCGTCCGGATCGGGCGTTGCGGCGATTCGACGCCGCCATCGAACTCTGGCGCGGCCGGCCGTTCAGCCCGTGCGGCGACAGGCCGTGGGCGGAGGCGTACGTCGCCCGGCTCGAGGAGTTGCATACCCAGGTCCGGGAACGGCGCGTCGACGCGTTGCTCGCGCTCGGGCGCACCGAGCAGGCACTCGTCGACCTGCAACCGCTGATCCACGACGCGCCGTACCGCGAGCACCTGCACTGTCTGCGGATGCTCGCACTGGCGCGGCACGGCCGGATCGAGGAGGCGCTGAACGCGTACCGCGTCGCGCGCGACACTCTGATCAACGAGCTCGGCATCGAACCAGGCGCCGAATTGCGGGAGCTGCAGCAGCGGATCCTGGACGGAGACCCGACGCTGCTGCCCGCGCCGGCAGTCACGAGGGCAGCCCCGGCGGTGGCCTCCGAGGAGGTGCCCGTCGCGCCCCGCGCCGAGTCGCATCCCCCTCGTCGGATGACGCTGATCATCGGGCGCGCCGCCGAGGTGCACCAGCTGGGCGAGCTGATCGGTGACAGCCACCTGGTGTCGATCGTCGGTGCCGCGGGATGCGGTAAGACCCGGCTCGCGATCGAACTGACCCACGTCCTGGCTTCGCGCTTTCCCGACGGCGTGTGGTTCGTCGACCTCGGACAGGTCGACCACCCCAGCCTGGTGGTCGACCTGACACTGGCCACGCTGGGCGTCGCCGTACCGGCCGTTGGAACACCGCTGCGGGCCATGGCGTCACAGATGCGCGGCCGGCAGGCGCTGGTCGTCCTCGACAACTGCGAGCATGTGCTGCAGGGCGTCCGCGAACTCGTCGAGACTCTGGTCGGTGAGCAGGCCGACTGCACCGTGGTCGCGACCAGCCGGGAACCGCTCGCCCTTCCTGGCGAGCTGGTCTACACCCTCGCCCCGCTCGGGCTGCCCGATTCGGACCATCCGCAGGACGAATCCCCAGCGGTGGCGATGTTCCGAAGCCGCTTCCGGCTGGCCGAGCCGACCGTCACGCTGACGGAGGAGGATCTGCGCAGGGTCGCCGAGATCTGCATCGGGCTCGACGGCCTTCCGCTCGCGATCGAACTCGCCGCGGCCCGCGGCCGCAGCTACTCGATCGCGGAGATCGCCGAGCAGGTGACGCTCGACCCGACCGGATTGGGCCGGCAGGGTGCGGCGGGCGCACGAGCCCACGGCACGTTGCGGGATGAGATAGATCGCAGCTACGGGCAGATGACCGATGCCGAGCAGGCGTTGCACCGGGTCCTGGCCGTCTTCCCGGGACCGTTCACCGCCGAGGCCGCTGCCGCGGTCGCCGATGACTCGGTGGGCGGACGGACCGTGGGACTCATCCCGATGCTGGTCAACCGATCCCTACTCACCTCGACGAGGTCGAACCGCGTCGGCTGGGCATCGACCTTCCGCCAGCTGGAAACCGTACGCTCGCACGCCCGTCAGCTGCTCACAGACACCGGCGAGCGGGACGTGATGCTCGACCGCAGAGACGCCTGGGTGCGTTCGGTGCTCGGCGCCGACTTCCGCCTGCGCCGCGGTGAGATCATGCGGTATCGCACGCTCGACGCCAACTACGCGGCCGTCCGGGCGACGCTGGAACGAGAACTCGCGGGCCACGGCGAACCGGCGACACCTCTGCTGGCCGCGCAGCTGACCATGTTCTGGTACACCCGCGAACGGATCGTCGAAGCGCGCCGCTGGCTCGACCTCGCGACCCGGCGAGCCGGCGACGCACCAGCCGCCGATCGAGCCGCGGCGCACGCAGGGCTGGCCGCGACCCTGACCTACCAGGGACGCGCGGACCTCGCTCGCCCGCACACGGACGCGGTGGTGGCTCTGCTCGACCAGGTCCCGATGGGCCGGCGCGCGTTCGTCGGTGATCTGCTGGCGGTGATCGCGGCTGCAGCCATGACGACAGACGAGTTCGACTACATGCGGGCCGTCTTCGCCACCGCCACCGCCGTGGCAGCGGACGTCGCCGACCCCGACCTCGACGTGCTGTGCGAGGCGGTGCGCGGCCTCGTCGACATCAGCAGCGGCGTCGCCCCCCGGCAGTGCGCTGCCGCAGCCGAGGCGGCACACCGCCGGGCCAGCGATGCGCGCCACATCTTCGCCGCGTTCCTCAGCGCGTCCGCCGCGGCCTACGCCGAACTGGCCCTGGGCCACCCCGAGCGCGGTCTCGAATGGTCCAACCGTGCCTTCGACCTGAGCCTCACCTACGGCAGTCGGTACGGAGCGGGGGTCGTGGAGACCCGGGCCAATCTACTGGCCGAGTGCGGCCGACCGACCGAGGCGGCGACCATGTACGGCGCGGCGTCCGCCCAGGCCCTCCGCCTGGGTGGACGGTGGCCACGACGAGCACTGACCACTCGCCTGCTGAGCAAGGTCAGGGCCGTGCTCGCCCCGGCGGACTTCGAGAAGGCCTATCAGGCCGGGGAGCGGCTGACCCTGGCCGACCTCGGCGCCGTCGTAACGCCCGAGTGACGCCCACTGCGCGCGTCGTACCGCCGGCTGTTTGCGGCGCCCGGATCGAGTGGCCGGGCCCATCTGCTGTGGTCCGCAGTCGGTCGG
>NZ_DASRXP010000549.1:0-29532 GCF_035687465.1 Kribbella sp. | reverse complement strand
GCGAGCAACACTGCTCGGCGAGTAGCCGAGCTCCCCTGCGGCCCGGCGTACCCGATCCCTGGTGGCATCCGTGATCCGCTTCCCCGGCACGTCGTTCAGAACATGCGACACCGTCGTCACTGACACCCCAGCCCGCGCCGCCACATCCTTGATCGACACCTTCACCTGCGACATCACTTTGCCCAATCGTTTTTCCAACTCGTGGCCATTACTGTCCATCCGACACCGGGACGTGTCAAGACCTCATGCCCAATCGTTTTTCCACCGCCGCCGACGCTCGGATCGTGACCATCAGACTCTGGCCCGGCGCCCGCATCCGAGGTGCAATGAAGATCAGGCACAGGAGACAGAAATGACGCAGACCGGCCCAGACCAGGACCCGCTGCGACACGCGACCTGGCGACGGCGCGCCGCGATCATCGCCGCCGCAGCCGCGATCTTCACCCTGGCCGGTCTACTCTCCGCCCTCGCCGCCATGCTCCTCGGCGGCACCTCAGACTCAGGCCAACTCGCCGTTCCCCTGCCCTCAGCCGCAGGGCCATCAGCCAGTACTTCGCCAACCCGGCCACCGGCGACCCCAACGCCGTCTCCAACGCCGTCCCCAACCCGCAACACCCCAGCACCCACGCGGTCACCAACCCCAACCGCCTCGGAGCCCGTCAGGCAATTCAAGTACCAACCGCTCTGGCCGTTCACCTCAGAAGCCGATGCCGCCGCGTGGCAACGCACCTACCGCAACGGCGGCCAACAACCGTGGCACCTGGACGCCGACCAGACCGCCCTCTCCTTCACCACCGGCTACCTCGGCCTCACCGAGATCAACAAAGTCGTAAGAAGCTCAATCCGCGGCGACGACGCCCAGGTCTCCGTCGGCTACCTGGCCGACGACAAACTCAGCGTCTCTGCCGTCCTCCACTTGGTGCGCATCGGCCAGGGCACGGATGCGCCATGGGAGGTCGTCGGCACCACAGACTCCACGTTCACCCTGGACCGACCCCGGTACGCCGGAACCGTCACCTCACCACTAACCGTCAGCGGCCTGATCTCCGGCGTCGACGAGTCGATCCGCGTCGAAGTCCGCCAGCCATCCTCAGACCAGCCGATCGGAACGCGCTGCTGCGTCCCCGCCGGCGGCGACCGCCAGCCCTGGACGACGGAGGTGACCTTCAAGGGCGCGACCGCCCCCGCCCTGACGATCATCGCCTCGACCGGCGGCCACGTGCAGTCCGTCGAACGCTTCGCCATCACCGCCGTCCGCCCCAGCAACTGATCAGCTGCCGTTCGCCCAGTCGGCATCATCGGTCGGGGTCGCGTTCTGCGAGCCGTTTCATGAAGGTCAGGTCCGGTTCGGCCCGGCTGGGATCGTCGGGCCAGGCTTCGATGGTCGTGGTCGCCCAGTCGGCCCACTTGCTGACCATGTCGGCGAAGTCGGTGTGGAACTGTCCAACAACGCTGAGTACGGCGGCCCGGTCAGGGAAGGGGCCGGTCCCGGCGAGGTAGGCGCGAGCGACGGCGATGTTCTGCGCATTGCGGTCGTGCGCCCAGTCCTTGATCGTGGCGACCGCCGTGAGGGCGTCGGTCTTGCTGCCCTGGTCGGAGAAGAAGACCTTGAGGAGTTGCTCGAACTCGAGGACGGGTCCCTCTCCGGGTGTGCCGAGCCATTCGCGAAGTGCTCGCCGGCCGGCCGGGGTGATCGTGTAGACGGTGCGGGGACGACGCCCGACGGCCTCCTCGGCGGCGACCGCCAGGCCGTGGACCACGAGCTTCTTCGGCTCGTTGAACAGGTTGCTGCGGGCGCGTGGCCACAGCGGGCGCAGGCTGCGGTCCAGGTGTTTGGCGAGCTCGTAAGTCGACCACGGGCGGATCGCCAACATCCCGAGCATGGCGAAAGAGGTCGTGTTCAGTTCGTCTGCGCGTCTTGTCATATAGTCCTCCAAGGACCAATATAGTCCTCGAAGGACTATAGCGAGGTGCACAGTGAGCGCAGAGATCGCGGTGAAGGTGGACCCGGGCAACACGGAACAAGCGAGGGCCTGGGACGGGAACGAGGGGGCGTACTGGGCGGACAATGCCGAGTACTTCGACCGAAGCATCGCCGGCTACGACGTCGCCTTCATGGCCGCCGCCGACGTCTCGGAGCACGATCACGTGCTCGACATCGGGTGCGGGACCGGGAAGACGACCCGTGACGCCGCACGCGCGGCGAGTTCGGGCTCGGCCCTCGGGGTCGACTTGTCCTCCCACATGATCGCCTATGCCGGCCAAGTCTCCGCTAGGGAAGGCCCGCCCAACGCGAGCTTCGAGCAGGCCGACGCACAGGTCCACCCGTTCATTGCCGAGGTGTTCGACGTGGCCATCAGCCGCACCGGCGCCATGTTCTTCGGCGACCCGGTCGCCGCCTTCACCAACATCGCACGAGCCGTTCGTCGAGGCGGCCGCCTCGCACTGCTCACCTGGCAGGCACCCGAAGCGAACGAATGGATCCGCGCATTCTCCACAGCCATGGCTGCCGGACGCGACCTCCGCACCCCACCACCGGATGCGCCCGGCCCGTTCTCACTCGCGGACCCCGAGCGGGTCCAGACCGTCCTCGGCGCCTCAGGATTCACCGACATTCAGCTCGAACCTCACAGCGAGGCGATGTGGTTCGGAGCGGACGCAGACGACGCGCAGCGGTTCGTGCTTGGTCTACTCGGCTGGATGCTCGAGGGCCTCGACGACGAAGGAATGCGGCGCGCTCTCGACAACCTGACAGCCACCCTCACCGCCCACGACACCGGCCACGGGGTCCTCTACGGGTCTGCTGCCTGGACCATCCGGGCAACTCGACCAGGAAAGAGAGACTCCAATGACCCTGTACGCCGTCACCCGTGAAGCCGGTCCGGGCTGGACCGAAGGAAAGGGTGCCTTCGACCAGCCGGCGGTGAACGATCACGCCGGCTTCATGAACACGCTCGCAGTCGAGGGCTTCGTACTGTTCGCCGGCCCGCTCGCAGGCAGCGAGCGCGACCGCATCCGGGTGCTTCTGATCGCGGACGCCCCCAGCGAAGCCGAGATCTACCGGCGCCTCGCGGACGACCCCTGGGAACGCGCCCAACGACTGGCGACCACGAACATCGAGCCCTGGACCCTTCTCGTCGGCGCCGAGCGCCTGGTCAACCATTCTCGAGCCGAGTCCGCGCGAACAACTCCAGCGCCCGTTCAGTGACGACATCCCCCGGTCGTTGACGGCCGCGGACGAGAGTTGGTCCTCGACCGCCCGACGTCGATGGAGTTCGTCGGAGACACCGCCTACGTCGTATCGGTCGCCGGCAAGGTCTACAAAGTCTCCAACCTCTAAGCCTCGATCCACCGATGAGCCGGGGCCGCGAGGCCCCGGCCTGACGGCCAACTCTGTGTGCCCGCCACATCACTGCGGCGGGCACTGTGTCTGCGCTCGACATACCTCCTGGTCCGTGACAGACCTAGGTTCCACCCATGGCTGCGAGTAACCCGTCCGTCATCGAGACCACGGGACTGACCAAGAGCTTCCGCGGCTTCACCGCTGTGGACCACGTCGACCTCACCGTGTCCGAGGGCGATGTCCATGCACTGGTCGGACCGAACGGCGCCGGCAAGACCACGCTGTTCAACCTGCTGACCGGCTTCATCAAGCCGAGCGCCGGCCAGATCACTCTCGCCGGCCGCGACATCACCGGATCGTCACCGGAACGCATCGCGCAACTAGGCGTGGCTCGCTCGTTCCAGATCACCAGCCTGTTCGAGCAGCTCACCCTGCAGCAGCACGTCGAGTTGGCTCTGCTCGGAACCACCAAGCTGGGTTACAGATTCTGGGTATCCGACCGGGTGCTGACCAGATTCCGCGACCGCGCCGGCGAACTGCTCGACCAGGTCGGCCTTGCCAGGCAGCGAAGCGTCCCGGCCGGAACGCTTGCCTACGGCCAGAAACGGGCGCTCGAGTTGGCCCTCGCCTTGGCCCTCGATCCCACCGTGCTCCTACTGGACGAGCCGACCGCCGGCATGGGTCTGGAGGACGTCGAGCGGACGGTCGAGCTGATCCGACGAGTGCGGGCTGGCCGGACCGTAGTACTGGTCGAGCACAACATGAGCGTCGTCGCCGGGCTGGCCGATCGAGTCACGGTGCTCCAGTTCGGACGGATCCTGGTCGAGGGCACGTACGACGAAGTACGGAATGACGCCCGGGTCATCGAGGCCTACCTGGGCGGTGAGTCCGCTGCTTAGCGTCGAGCGCGTTTCCGCCTCGTACGGCGAAGCGGAGGTACTGCGGGACGTCTCGCTCGAGGTCGCCACCGGCGAGGTGGTCACGCTCGTCGGGCGGAACGGCGCGGGCAAGACCACGTTGCTCCGCTGTCTGATGGGGCTGCACCGCCCAACCGCCGGCCGGATCACGCTGGACGGCACCGACATCATCGGCCTCCCCGCACACCGCCGCGCACGCCGCGGTTTGGGACTGGTGCCCGACGACCGCGGCGTCTTCGCGAGCCTCACCGTCGAGGAGAACCTCAAACTGCCACCGACGGTCAGCAAGGAAGCCTGGCCGCTGGACCGGGTGTACGAGTCCTTCCCGGTTCTCAAGGAGCGCCGCAAGTTTCCCGGCACGAAGCTCTCCGGAGGCGAGCAACAGATGCTTGCCATCGCCCGAGTACTGCGAATGGGCGCCCGGCTGCTGCTCTGCGACGAACCGACTGAAGGACTGTCACCGGTGCTGGTGAGGCAGATCGGCGACATCCTGCGCGACGTCAAGGCATCCGGCGTGACTGTGTTGCTGGTCGAGCAGAACATCCGGTTCGCGTCGACCGTTGCCGACCGCCACTACCTGCTCGCCCAAGGCCGGGTCGCGCAGACGTTGGACAACGCCGAGGTCCGTGAGCGCGAGCACGAGCTGCTCGAGCACCTCGGTATCTAGCCAAGGAGAACTCTGATGCGACGACGAAACCTCATCCCAGCGATCTCGACCGTGGCGGTCGTGTCGCTCGTGGCAGCATGCGGCGGCGCGGGTGGCCCGTCCGGTGGCGGCGGAAAGATCAGCGACGACAAGATCGTGCTCGGGGTCCTGAACGACCAGACCGGCATCTACGCCGAACTGTCCGGCCCGAACGGGGTCAAGGCGGTGGAGATGGCCGTCGAGGACTTCAAGGCCAAGCACGGCGACGACGCGGTCAGCAAGAACATCGAGGTGGTCGTCGCCGACCACCAGAACAAGCCGGAGATCGCGAACACCAAGGCCCAGGAGATGTACGACCGCCAGAAGGCCGACATCATCCTCGACGTACCGACCTCGTCTGCTGCCCTGGCCGTCGCCACTCAGGCGAAGGCGAAGAAGAAGCTGTTCATCGACATCTCCGGGGCCACCACCGCGCTGACCGGTGAAAGCTGCAACAAGTACACCTTCCACTACGCCTATGACACCTACATGCTTGCCAACGGCACCGGTACTGCGGTCACCCAGGCGGGCGCGAAGAACTGGTACATCGTCTACCCCGACTACGCGTTCGGGCAGGACATGGAGAAGAGCTTCTCCAAGGCGATCGAGACGGCCGGCGGCAAGGTGCTCGCGAAGAAGCCGACCGAGTTCCCGAACACCAGTGGCGACTTCAGCTCCCAGTTGCTGCAGGCCCCTGCTTCGAACCCCGATGTGCTGGGCACGATGCATGCCGGTGGCGAGCTGGTGAACCTGGTCAAGCAGTACAACCAGTTCAAGCTCAAGGACAAGGGGGTCGGACTGTCGGTCGGCCTCATGTTCATCACCGACATCCACTCGCTCGGTTCGGATGCGTTGGCCGGCACCCGGTTCACCGACGCGTGGTACTGGAACTTCGACGAGCAGAACCGCCAGTGGGCCGACAAGTTCAAGGAGAAGACCGGCTCGCGGCCCTCCTTCGCCCATGCCGGCAACTACTCGGCGACGATGGCCTACCTCGACGCGGTTCAGGCTGCCGGTACGGACGCGTCCGACGATGTCGTGAAGAACCTGGAAGGCAAGGAGATCAACGACTTCTTCCTGCGCAACGGCAAGATCCGGGCCGAGGACCACCGCGTCATCCACGACGCCTACCTCGCCGAGGTCAAGCCGAAGAGCGAGGTCAAGGAGGACTACGACTACGAGAAGATCGTGACGACCATTCCGGCGGACAAGGCCTTCAAGCCGGTGTCCGAGAGCACCTGCAAGATGGGCTGAGCGCCGTGCTCCAACACGCCTTCAACGGCCTCGTCAACGGCAGCTTCTACGCATTGCTCGCATTAGGGCTGGCGGTCATCTTCGGGATGCTCGGAGTGGTCAACTTCGCCCACGCCGCGTTCTACATGCTCGGTGCGTTCGGCGCGTTCATCCTGCTCAGCGAGTTCGGGGTCAGCTTCTGGGTCGCGCTGCTGGTGATGCCGTTGCTGCTCGGCTTGTTTGGGATGGCGTTGGAGCGGTTGCTCATCAGACGGCTGGTCGCTCTGGATCCGCTCTACAACTTCCTGCTGACGTTCGGCCTGACGTTGATCTTCCAGGACCTGCTGCGGATGAAGTACGGCGTACAGCCTCAGCAGTATCCGCAACCGTCGGGACTTGGCGGGTCGGTCGACCTCGGGCTGTTCACCTTCCCGGCGTACCAGGTGTTCGTGCTGGTGTTCTCGGTGCTCGTCTCGCTGGGCGCGTGGTTGCTGTTGGCCCGGACCAGGATCGGCATGATCGTCCGGGCCTCGACCGAGCGGCCGGACATCACTCGGGCTCTCGGGATTGACGTCGGCCGGTGGATCTCGCCGGTGTTCGGGTTCGGCATCGCCCTGGCCGCGTTGTCCGGAGTCCTTGCGGCTCCCATGCGGGCGGTGTCTCCGTTGATGGGTGCTGACCTGATCATCCTGGTGTTCGCGGTCGTCGTGATCGGCGGCCTCGGCTCGATCTTCGGCTCGGTTGCCGCCGGCTTCATCATCGGGATGCTGCAGGCGCTCGGCAACGTGTATCTGCCGGGGCTGGCGACGACGTTGGTGTTCATCCTGATGGCGGTCGTGCTGCTATGGCGGCCCGCCGGACTCTTCGGCCGCGAGGAGGCTTCGGTATGACGGCGCTCGCTCTGCGCAAACTGGCCGCTCTGCCGCGCCTCATCCGGTTTACTTTGCTCGCGGTAGGACTCGTGGTGGCTCTTGCGCTGCCGTGGTTCGTTTATCCGCCGGTGGCGATGGACATTGTGGCTTGGGCGTTGTTCGCCGTCGCATTGGACTTGCTGCTCGGATACACCGGTCTGTTGTCTTTTGGGCATGCGGCGTTCTGGGGCAGCGCGGCGTACACGGCTGGCACTATCGCGATCGAGACCGGCGCGCCCTTTCCGATCGCGGTGCTCGGGGCCGCGGTCGTCGCGATGGTGCTCGCTGTGCCGATTGCGCTGCTCGCAGTACGGCGTACCGGCATCTACTTCGCGATGGTGACGCTCGCGTTCGCGCAGATGGTGTACTTCGTCGCCAACCAATGGAGTTCAGTCACCGGCGGGGAGAACGGCCTGCAGGGTATCCCTCGGAACTTGTTCGGGCTCGACCTGTCGGATCCGTTCTACTTCTACTACGCCGGATTGCCGATCGCGCTTCTTGGATTGTTGATCGCTTGGCGAGTGGTGCATTCGCCGTTCGGGCGGGTGTTGGTGGCGATCCGCGAAAACCCGGCTCGGTCTCGCTCGCTCGGGTATCCGGTCGACCGGTACAAGGTGATGATCTTCGTCATCTCCGCTGGGCTGTCGGGGCTCGCGGGTGGTCTTTATGCGATCAGCCACGGGTTCGCGTCACTGCAGGAGGTGTACTGGACGACCTCCGGCAAGGTCGTGATCATGACGGTGCTCGGCGGTATCGGCACGTTGTGGGGCAGTGTCATCGGTGCTGGTCTGATCGTCCAGTTGGAGGACTACCTGGCGACCTCCGGCATCCATCTCGGTCCCGTTCACATCACCGGCCCGGGTCTTATCACGGGACTCATCTTCGTGATCGTGGTGCTGGTGTTCCGCCGGGGTGTCTGGGGAACCATCGCTCACCTGCTGCATCGAGGTGGTGGGCCGGGCGTGCCGGATGCCGAACCGCATCTCAGCGGCACTCCGTCGGCGGCGGTCGAGCAGGAGCCGGCCGCGGTACCGAAGCCGTGAGATGAACACTCCCCCACACCTCGACGCAGGTCGGATCTACCGGCTGGCACCGCTCGACGAGGTGGTCCACGAGCTGCGAAAGACGTTCACTGATGGCGCGCCTCGGCAATCTGTTGCCCTCAGCAATGGAGGGCCGTACGTCCTTTTAGGTCACGACGGAAGTGCTGCCGTCGCGACACTGGATCGCGCCGCGCTGACGGCACGCCGTACGCCGGCTGTCTCGGCACTCGCCACCGATGCGCTGGCGCGTCACGACGTACGGCGGCTTGCTGTGTTCGGGACTGGCGTCCAGGCGCGCGAGCACGTCCGCGCGATGCGCTGGGTCCGGCCGTCTCTGGAGGTGGTCGAGATCGTGGGACGCGAAGCGGCCTCAACCGAGCGCTTTGTGGCAATGCTGCGCGGAGAGGGCCACCCCGCCGTGGCTTCGAGCGCTGCCGACGCATCCAGTGCCGACCTAATCTGCACCTGTACTTCGAGCCCGGCGCCGGTGTTGATCGATGGTGCGGTGCTGCCCGGTGCGCACCTCAACGTCGTCGGGTC
Organism: Kribbella sp.; assembly: GCF_035687465.1. Classification (NCBI taxonomy): domain Bacteria; kingdom Bacillati; phylum Actinomycetota; class Actinomycetes; order Propionibacteriales; family Kribbellaceae; genus Kribbella; species Kribbella sp. The sequence goes on along the minus strand of NZ_DASRXP010000549.1, from coordinate 20,860 downwards.
GCGCTGCGAAGTAGGCGATGAATTGCTGGACCGAGCGCGGGTCGTTGACGACCTGGTCGCGCTGGCTCGCGGCTCATTGACCCGGTCCGGGGCAGAGGAGATCACTGCCTTCCTGTCTGTCGCCGACGGGGACCTCGTGGTCGCGACCTTGGCCGCCCGAAACGCCGGCCTCATCGCCTAGTCGCTCTCGGAGCTCTGGGAGCTCTAGGAACGGATCAGTCGGTGCAGTCTCAGGGCGAGCTGGATCTCCAGCGCCTGCTCGGCCTGCTGCCAGTCCGCGCCGAGCAACTGCGTCACCCGGTCCAGCCGCTGCGCCACCGTGTTGACGTGGACATGCAGGTCGTCCTTCGCGCGACTCAGATTGCCCCCGTTGGCGAAGTACGTCTCCAGCGTCTGGATGAGCCCGGTGCCGCGGCGTTCGTCGTACTCCAAAACCGGCCCCAGCACCTGGGTAACGAACCCTTCGACCCCGCGCGCCTCACCAAGCAGCACCCCCATGAACCCGAGCTCGTGGCTACTCGTCCCATCCCCTTCCCGCCCAAGCGCGATCAGCGCATCCAGGCAGCGGACGGACTCGGCGTAAGCCTTCGGAACACACTCGGGCCCCGTCCCCGGACCCGCAGCCCCGACGGTCACCGGCTGACCGATGGCAACCGCCAACTCCTTGGCTAGCCTCCGCGCGGCCGCTCCCGGATCCTCACCAGGCAGCAGCAGTACTGCGCGGTCCTGGTGAATCCCAGCGATCCCATCACTCAACGAGGCCAGGTGACTCGCGGCAAACGCCAGCCGATGCAGGCGATCGTGATCCGTCTGCGCAACAACAATCGCGAACTCCGCATCAAGGTCGAACCCGACCTGCCGCGCCCGCTCTCGATGCCCGTCGCCGGCCCGCTCGCCGTTCGTGACGAGATCGGAGATCAGCTCACCGCGGATCCGGTTCTCAGTCTCAGTCGCTGTCCGCTTCATCAACTGCAGCAACGCGGTCACCAATGCGGCTCGCTCCAGTACCCGTTGATCTGCGCCTTCCAGATCGGCGCGACCTCGCAGTACAAGAGCTCCGAACGCGTCCGACCCGGCGACGACAGCGGCAAACCAAATCCCGTCACGACAGACTGCTCTGCCCTCAGCCCGAGACTCCGCGACTGCCTCTAGCCACGCCTTGGGTGCGTCTTTGGGCTGACTCGCTCCGATGAGGGCGACACACCGACCATCAGCGTCCAACACCTTGAGCCGGCCGCCAAGCACCTCCGTCACCGCTTTGGCGACCTCATCAATCCCGCCGCCCCTCAACGCCAGGTCAGCAAACCGATCATGCGCCTCGGCCGCCCGCTCCACAGCTTGGCTGTGCCGCCGCACCAACGTGTTAGCCGCATCAAGCTCCCGTACTGCGGCTCGCGCTTCCTCAAGCAGGCGGGCACTATCAATGCTTATCGCAGCGTGTGCCGCGAGGGAGCACAGCAACGAGATCTCGTCTCTTGCGAACGGACGCTTGCTCCGATCAGCAGCGAACAGCACCCCAAGAACCTGCGGACCAAGCAACAGCGGCACTCCGAGAATCGCCACCAGCCCTTCGTCAGCAACAGCGCTGTCGACACCCTTCACATGGTCGAACCGCTCATCGGCGGCATAATCCTCGGTGGCATAAGGCGTCGACGTATCAGCGACCAACCCGCCCAGCCCAGCCCCCATCTCCAGGCGGACCTTCTGAAAGCTCCCCGCAACCACACCGGCTGTAGCCCGCATGTACGTATCGCCACGCTCCGGATCGATCAACGTCAAGTAGGCAACGTCCGTATGGAGCAACGTCCGCGCCCGCCGCACGATCGCGTTGAGCACAGCATCAACAGCCTGCAACCCGGCAAGGTCGCCCGCTGTCTCGAACAACGCCTCCAACTCAATCTCGCGACGCCGGCGATGCTCCAATGCTCTCCGCACCCGAAGCGCGATGAGTTTGGCCTGCTCAAGCGCCTCGATCTCCTGCTTGCCGGCTCCCCCCGCAACGGCAGCACGAAGCGGCTCGTCGAAGTCCTCCGCCGGCGCATCGCGAGCTAGCAAGTTGAGAAAGGCGCTTTCGTTCAGCGAGCCGTCCACCCTCCATCCATCACGAAGGAGGACCCGGTCACCATGTCGGCGTACGGACTGCACAGGTAAGCGACAAGCTCAGCCACGTGCTCCGGCTCGATGAGCTGCTTGACCGCCATCGGCGCCAACATGATCTCCTCAAGCACCTGCTCAGGCTCGATCCCATGCGCCTCCGCCTGCTGAGCAACCTGCTTCTCCACCAGCGGCGTCCTCACGTACGCCGGATTGACGCAGTTGGAAGTGACCCCGTGCTCAGCCCCCTCCAGTGCGATCACCTTCGACAACCCCTCGAGCCCATGCTTGGCCGCCACGTAGGCACTCTTGTACGGCGAAGCCCGTACCCCGTGGACCGACGAGATATTCACAACCCGCCCCCACCCACCGGCATACATCCCCGGCAAGACCTGCCGAGCCAGTCGAAAGGGCGCCTCAACCATGACCCGCAGCATGAGCGAGAACTGCTCCGGAGGGAAGTCCTCAACCCGACTCACATGCTGCATCCCGGCGTTATTAACCAAGACATCACACCGCAGCTCAAGCGCGTCAACGGCCTCCAGATCCCCGAGATCCACGACCTCAGCCCGTCCCCCGACCTGCTCCGCAACCCTCTTAGCCCCCGGCCCGTCCTGATCAACCACAACCACCTCGGCCCCGGCCCCGGCCAACCTCACCGCACAGGCGGCCCCAATCCCACTAGCCCCACCGGTAACAGCGACCACTCGCCCGACCAGCCCGCGCCCGTCATTCCCCATCCCCCGAAACTAGGCACCGGGACCTCTCACCAACACGTGCACGGCACACATGCCCGTGTATTCACCAATGTCTCCTCTGGACATACGACCCTCTGGCCCGTGCGGTGATCAGCAGGTTCCAACCGTTTCCTTCCGGATCCGGGAAAGCCATGTAGTCAGGCGAGGCAGCGGTCGGCGTCGAGCGGCTGGCCTGCGGCGGTGAAGAGCTCAGCGGCCTCGAGCAGCCGACGGCGCGCGGCGTCGCGGTCGCCTTCGGCGCTGTCCAGGTGCGCACGGGCCTCGGCGATCGCCGCCTGCCAGGCGGTGCCCTTCCACAGCGCGGCGGACCGCTCGGCGGCAGCGAGGTGCCGGCGAGCGTCGTCGAGATCGCCGGCGTCGGCGCAGGCCGTCGCGGCAGGCACCGCGAGCATGATGGAGCAGAAGGTGCAGGAGTCTTCCTGGCCGAGGGCGGCCACGGCCTGGTCCACGACGGCGCGGGCGCTGTCCACGTCCGGCGCGGCCCGGATCATCGTCCCGTACACGCGCTGCATCAGGTGCAGCGCGATCGACGACCAGCGGGCCAGCGGTAGCGCTCGGTGCAACAGCCGCGTCGCCTCGGCACGGTCCCCTTGGGCGAGGCGCACTTCGGCGAGCCGCTGCAGGCTGTGGGCCTCCCCTGCGATGGAGCCGATGTCGTGGTGAAGTTGCGTGGCCTCGGTGAGTTCGGACTCGGCGAGGGCCAGGTCTCCGGAGAGCAAGGCTGCCTCGCCGCGCAAGGCGGTGGCGAACGCGACAGCCCGCAGTACGCCGGATCGACGCGCCGACTCGCGCAGGGTGGCGCCTAGCGCCAGGACCTCCGCGTACGGCGTGGGTCCGTACAGCAGGAACTCCGCCACACACAGGTGGCTGTCGAACATCGACCGCGCGAGGTCCGGCCGTTGCGCACCGGCGCGTAGCTCGACGGCGAGCCGGCCGAACCACTCCCCGCGCAGGTGCGCGACCAGACCCTGCAGTGAAATCAGGTCGTACATCCGCCAATCGCCGGGGTCGGCCACCCCGATCCGGCGGCGCGCCTCGTCCGCGGCCGCTGCGGCCGCCTGCAGATCGCCGGTCAGATAGGCCAGGATCCCGCGCTGGAGTAGCAGCGCGGCGTCGTCGGCGGATCCGTCCGGCTCCAGGCCGTCGAGCGCCTCGGCCGCGGTCGCGTAATCGCCCGCGAAGGTGGCGGCCCGAGCCAGGCGTGGCAGCAAGCGCCGCCGTCCGGCGGCATCGTCTGTGGCGCTCAGCGCCTCCCGGTAAGCGAGCACCGCACCGGCATCCCCTGTTGCCAACAGCATGTCCGCGCGCAGAGCGAGCAGCGGCCCGCGCTCCGGGGCACGGACTTCCTGGCGCACCATGTCGATCATGACGAGCGCATCGCGGTACGCCCCGATGGCCGCGTCAGTGCGGGCGGCCTGCAGCAGGAACGGTGCGGCAGCACCGACTTCACCGGCCTGCAGCAGTTGGTGGCCGATCCGTGCTGGGGACGCGCCGAGACCGCGCAGCGCCTCCGCGGCCTGACGATGGAGCGGCAGCAGCCGGTGCGGCGGCAGCCCCTCCAGCAGCGCGTCGCGCACCAGCGAGTGCCGGAAGCGGTAGCCGGCGCCCGTCCGCTCGACCGCGCCGGCGGCGAGCGCGTCGTCGAGCAGCTTGTAGGCCGGAGCCTCGCCGACGCCCGACAGAGCGACGTACTCATCGGTGTCGAACGAGCCACCCAGCACAGCAACTCTGGTCAGAGCCGCGGTCGCGTCACCGCCGAGGCCGCGGAGTACCAGCGCGCCCATCGGACCCGCGCGGTCGTCGGCCGCCCCGGCCGTGCGGGCCAGTTCCACAGCCGCGAAGGGGTTGCCGCCGGCAAGCTTCACCACCCGCTCGAGCAGCACCTGATCCTCGCCGACAGCTCGGCCGGCCAACCGGCGGATATCCTCGTCAGCCAACGGGCCAAGGTCCAACGGCACCGACGTACCGCGGCCGATCAAGCTGCGGCGCATCGCGTCCATCGCCGGACGCAGCGGCCAGGGGCGGTGCGCGACCACGATCACGATCCGCTCGCCGACCGCGGTGCGGGACAGATAGTGCAGCAGGCGCAGGCTGGCCTCGTCGGCGTCATGGGCGTCGTCGACAACGAGTACGGCGCCACCGCCGGAGGACGCGAGTCGCAGCAGCTCAGCGGCACTGACGAACAGGCGCTGATGACGGCTCTCACCCGTCCAGTCCGGAGAGGAGCCGCGCAGAGCCCTCTCGATCTCGACGCGGTACTCGTCGGCCAATCCGTCGAGCAGGGCCGGGTGGCGACGGCACAGATCCGCGAGCGCCTCGAGCGCCGGCGCGAATGGCCAGGCGCCCTCGATGGCGGCGGCTGTGCCGAAGCCCACGCGCAGCCCGCGCTCTTCGGCCCGCCGGTCAAGCCACCGCAGTACGGCGGTCTTGCCGATGCCCGCAGGGCCGGATACGAACAGCGTCCGACCCTGGCCGTTGCTCGCAGCAATGATTAGACGGTCGATCTGGTCGAGCTCGGGATCGCGGCCGATCGGCGGCCGCCGGCCGTCCGGTCGCGGCGCGTCGAGCGCGCGCAGCTCGGCACGAAGCGAGACGACCGCCGGGCTCGGAGTGACGCCCAGCTCGCCACGAAGGGCTCGCTCCAGTCGCTCCAACTGTCGCAGCGCCCCGCGCCGGTCGCCGCTGTCGGCAAGCTTTCGCGCCAGAGCCAAGCTGGCGTCCTCGTCGGCCGGGTCGGCACGGGCCAGATCCTCCCACCTGCCGGCACGGCGAAGTACGTCCTGGTGCAGCTGGCGCAAGCGATCCCGTGGACCTTCCAGCCAAGTCTCGTACGGGTCCTCGGGCAGCAGGTCGCCAGCCCACAGGTCTGCCGCGGCGGCGGCCGCGCTGTCTCTAGCGTCTGTGTTGCCGGGTCCCTCCGAGTTGGCGGGTTCGTCCGGGGCCGCGAGGGCTTGCTGGGCGCGCCGCTCGAACACCTCGGCGTCGACGACCACCTCAGCGTCGGGGAACAGGGACACGAGGTCCCCGGCCAGGACCAGCGCGCGTGGATCGCCCAGCGAGCGTCGGGCGTAGTACGCGGCTTTGTGCAGCCGTGGCGCGGCGTCGTCGATCCCGGCGCCGGGCCACAACGCGTCGATGACCTGCTCGCGATGCATCGCCCGGCGTGGGGCGAGCGCGAGGAGTTTGACCAGCGCCGCCGCCTGGCGGCGGCGCCACTCCTCGGCGGGAACGGCCCGCCCGTCGACCCGGACGGCGAAGCCGTCCAACAGTTCGATCTCGACGCGCATCGCTTTCTCCCATCCGCGAGTTTAGTCCTGCCCGCCCTGGTCGGTCAGGCGGTGCGGGTGGCCGCCAGGTCGAAGCCGCGAATCGCCTCGACCTCGTCCGCCATCACCGAGGACAGCCCGTGCAGCAACCGGCGGGCCTCGGCGAGGTCCCACTCGTGGGATGCGAGGCGATCGACGATCGGCTGCATCGGCAGGGCCATGCGATCTCGCTGGGCCTGGTAGTCGACCAGCGCGATCCCCTCGGCACGCTCCGATGCCGACCCAGCGACGATCGCGATGGCGAGCAACTCCGCGTCGCGCAGCGCGTCGGTGATCCCGTGAGTCGAGAGCGGGTCCACCCAGCAGCCGGCGTCTCCGACCAGCGCCCAGCCTGGTCCGTACGGACGACGCAGCCGCGCCGGCATCCCGCGGAAGAACCGCACCGACCCGTACGGCGGCGCCGCCGTACGCTCGGCGAGCCCTTCATCGAGCCGCGCCAGCAGCCCGCGGTGCGCGGCGACAGGACCGTGGTCGCGCATCGCGCTGGCAAGCACATCCTGTGGGCCGCCCACGAAAACGCAAGCGAGGCCGTCGTTCGTAGGGATGACCCCGGCGGACAACGCGTCGCCGTAGTACCAGTGATAGCCATCCACGTCCGCGGCCGGCCAGTACCCATAGACGTACGCCCCAGCCCGGGAGCCCGACGCAATAGTCGGTGCGGCCACCCGACCCGCCACCACAGAACCGCGTCCGTCGGCGCCGACAACCTGCCGCGCGCGCTCTGTCCAGGTAGCCCCGTCATGGTCGCGTAGGACAACACCAACGACGCGGCCCGCGCTGTCACGGGCCAAGTCGGTGACGGCCAGTCCGAAGCGGAACCGCGCGCCGGCCTCCTCTGCGGCGTCGACGAGTAGGGCGTCCAGGACGGTACGCCGCGGCGCGTACAGGGCATCAACACCGGCATACGGTTTCAGCGAGATCGGCATGGACTCCGCACCGTAGTGGAACGTTGCCCGGCGTACCGGCGGCGTGCCTGTCGCCACTATGCGGTCCAGTAAGCCCCAGCGCCGCAGTTGCAGGACGCCGCCGCGCATGAGTGCGTGAGTCGACACGGTGTCCGAGCCGCGGCGAGCACGGTCCACGACCAACACCCGCAGGCCGCTGCGGGCGAGCAACAGCGCGGTCGAGGCTCCGGCGACGCGTCCGCCGACGACGATGGCGTCCCAACCCGCGCCGGCCCGGCTCCGCGGATTCACGATGGCTTCGCTGGGGTACTGACATCGATCTGGACATCGGTGCCGTTGATGAGCACGTCGTACACCGCGGAGCGGTTGCGGGACTGCTGCACGAGCGCCGCCAGCTCCTCGGCTGACGCGTCGCCCTCGATGTCGAAGTGCACACGGATCTGCCGGTAGCCGTTGCGGACCCAATCGGACAGACCGAAGACTCCGAGCAGGTCGATGTCGCCCTCGACAGTCGAGGAAACCCGCCGCAGTGTGATCCCCCGGGCGGCGGCGATGTTTGCGAGGCCCGCGGTGAGACAGGTGGCGATGGCATGAAGCAGGAACTCCACCGGTGTCGGTGCCTGGTTCGACCCGACGAGGACAGCGGGATGGTCAGCGTCGTACGTGAACGGGTCGGTGCGCGACGTGTCCTCCTGTCCTGCGCCGAAGAAGCCCTGGATGACGGAGCGGCTGTGGGTGCCGCTGATCCATTCGTTGCGCGCCCGGAACTGGAACTGGGCGATCTCCGGTGCCCCCTTCACCGCGTCGAGAGTGGCGAACAGCGTCGGGACGTCGACGCCGTTGAGTGGAGGCCGTTGAACCGTTGCGGTCATGGCAGTACTCCGTTCGGTTGATGGACCATGACCCCACCGACGCTAGGAATGCCACCTTCCCTCAACCTTCCCCACGACTTCCCTCGGCTCAGGGGAGCGATCTAAGTTCGACGACGCAGGTCGGTCAGGAGGGACGACAACGAGGTGCGCCGGCCAGCGCGGCCTGAGCGAGGGCGAACCTCTCGAGATTCTTCGGCCCACCCTTCCATGCCGCCACCCACAAGTCCTGTGCATGCTGTGAACCGAACGCGCCAGCAGCATGAGCCGCCATCATCTTGAGGTGGTCGTTCCAGTCACTGACAGCCGCACGCCCAGCCGAAGAGGCCGCATCAAGCGCGGCCAGCCGCTGCTTGCAGGAAATCACCGCGGAGCCCGTGACCTTCGCGCACCCGCCGCGCGCCTTCCCCTGGGCGGTCATGGCTGCAGAGAGGCTAGCCACCTGAGCCGGCCCGGCCTTCTTGGTACGCGCCCAGATCTGTCCGCTGGCCTCCCTGGAGATCTTGCCGGCCAACAGATCCGTCCGCGCTTGGAGATGAGCGCGCCACCCGTCAGCCGCAGTACTGGCGGCGCGAACAACGGCCTCACCGGCAGCAATCTCCCGAGAACACGCAGCAACCACAGCAGCCGAGTTGCTCACCCTGGACGCACCAGGAGCCGGCGTCACCGGAGTACTGGCGTTCCGCGTCGGCTTAGCGGTGGCGGCCGTCGGACTCGGACTTGAATTCGCACTAGCGCTCGGCCCAACCGACCCCGACGCCCTCGGCCCACCATCTCCAGAGTCTTGACTGGCAGTAATCGTCGGCAGCACCTGCTGCGACCCCGTCCGCGAATCAAGCTGTCCCAGCACCACCAGGCCGCCGCCCACCAGCGCAGCCCCCACAGCCACCGCAGCGACCGTCGGACCCTTCCGCCTCTTAGCAGCCCTCTTGGCATGAGACATACCCCCCGAGTACCCCACCCAAGGAGCCCCATTCGGCTCCCCTCCGCGACCGCCCGATCACTGTCACAGCGAGTGTTCCGTCCTGCGGATCCGCTACAGGAACAGCCCAATCAACGGCTCAAAGTAACGCCTTCGCAGTTCTACCTCCGCCAGAATCGTTGCCCAAGGCAGCGGCCTTGCATCCTCGGAGCGAGGTTCGCCTGTGGATAACTCCGGACCTGTCCCGCCCCCGCCTCTTATCCTGATGAAACGCTCGACCTGGAAGGACCTCCAATGGACTCCGAAACCCCGTACCTGCTCCCCGACGGAGAACGTGTCTGGGTCATCGCAACCGACGAGGCCTCGAGACAGCTGCCGAACCTCCTCCAGCTATTCCGCTCCGGCCAGTCCGAACCTCTGATCTTCGGAGACGCCGGCCAACCAGAAGGTGTCGTCATCCCGTGGGCGGTCTGGAGTCGGCTCGACGCCGTGGCCGCCGACGAGGACGGATTCGCCCACGTTTATGAAACCGCGCGGGAGCGCCTGGCCGACGATCAACCGTCAATACCCCTTGAAGATGCCGCCGCGGAGATCGGCTGGGATCTCAACGAGGACATCGACGATTCAGACCTCCCGAAGCCGCGATGACGCAGTACCGGCTCCTGCTCAAGGATCAGCTGATGCAACAACTCACAGCCCTGTCCGGCGCTGCGAAATCTCAGCCGGGCGGACTACGCGACCGCGAGTTCCGCGCCCTGAAGACAGGACTGCGCGCACTGGCCGAGGGCAGAGAGGTCGCCTTCGACGGCAAGCGTCTCGGCTACTCCCCCGAGCATCACGACCTCAGCGACTGCGCCGAGATCAAGCTGCCGGTCATTCAAGAAACCCGACACAATCACGATCTCGGCCCCTCGCATCGCCTGATCTACCGGGAATTCGAGGGCAGACGACGGCCCACCGGTGCGCCAAGTGATCTGCTTCGAACCCCGCGGGGATGATCGCCCTTTGAAGTAGCCGCCACCCTGCCCACCGCCGCCGCAACCTCCCACACCTCACGACTACCCTCCTCAGGCAGCCGTACCAGCCGCCCAGCCAACCTCACCAAGTAGCGGCCCCGCCAGGCCGTACTACGGACGCCTTCGCCGAACTCACGAACCCGCCTCCGCTACCCCCAGTCCGGCGCAACGGTGATGGCCCACTGTCACCCGAAATCGCAATCAGCGGGTCGCGAGCGCTCCGCCATTGACGTGCAGCACCTGGGCGGTGAGGTGCCGGGCACCGGGCGAAGCGAGGAACCAGACCGTCTCCGCGATGTCGATAGGCACACCTTCCCGCTTCGTCAAGGTTGCCTGCAGCAACGTTTCGCGACGGCTATCACTCAGCAGCCCCTGGAAGTACTCGGTCTCCGCAGTGAAACCCGGCGCGACGACATTCGAGGTGATGCCCCGCGGACCAAGCTCGGCGGCGACATCCAGGTTGAAGGTAGCCAGGGCCGCCTTCGACGCGCCGTACGAGCCAGCGCCCTTGGCCGCTGCGATCGAGCCGAGGTGGATGACCGCACCACCATCGGCGAGCCTGGGCGCGAGGGCCGTCGTGGTGAGGACCGCGGTGAGCACGTTGGCTTCCAGATTCGCCAACCAGTTCTGTTTGAGTCGACCGAGATCCCCATCCGGATCAGCCTGAGCGAAGTCCGTGTTCCCGCCGGCGTTGTTCACCAGTACGTCGATTCGTGCCGGCAACTCGGCGACCAACCGCTCCACCTGCGCCGGATGCGTCCCATCACAGACAACCGCCCGCACCCGCAGATCGGCAGCAGCCTTCTCCAGTACTGCGGGACGCCGACCGGTGATCACCACTTCGTCACCTCCGGCCACGAACCGCTCAGCCACGGCCCGCCCGATCCCCGTCGCTCCCCCAGTCACCACGATCGTCCTCGACACGCCGATTCCTCTCGTTTAGGTCTAAACGTTTAGACCTAAACGTATCATCTTGCCCATGCCGCCGAGCAAGCGAATTCCGAACCAGGACAACTACCCCCTGGATTCGCCGAGTCCCTACCCGGCAGCCGAGATCGCCCGAGCCTGGGAGCGCGAACGCCCCGGCACCCCGACGGACTCGATCGAGATCGTCACTCCCCTATGGCGTTTGGCCAAACTCTTCGCCGACGACCGACGCCGCCTACTCGCGGACCTAGGCATCGACCCGGCCACCCTCGACCTGCTAAGCGTCCTCCGCCGCGGCGGCCCCCCGTACGAGCTAAGCACCCGCGAACTAACACGTCGCACCCTCGTCACCGCCGGCGCAATCTCCCAACGAGTAGCCCGCGCCGAACGGTCCGGCCTAGTCTCCCGCCGCACGGAGCCCGACAAGTCACGGCTCGTAGTCGTGTCCCTAACCCCCAAAGGCCACGCCCTAATCGAGCAAACCGTCGACCAGGTCCTCACCCGCGAGTCAGAGCTAGTCGCCTCCCTCACCCCCACCAACCGCGCCCTCTTGGCAGGCCAACTCCAGGCCCTACTCAACGACGTACAACAAAAGGCCCGCCCAGACCCCGGCCGTTGAGAGCTCACCGCTGTCCGCCTCGACCGCGAGGCCAAACCGCAGCCCCATGCCCGGCTTTCGGTCGGACAGGTGGCGGGGCGCAGGCGATCTGGTCCTCGCGATCATCGAACGAGTTGTTCCCTTAAGCCTTTGTAACGATGTCTTTGACGTAGCCGACGCGGCTACATGGCACGTAGCGGGTGTGACGGACTGTCGTTATCTGGAGTGTTGTCGACGCTCTGGAAGCGGTTGTTGTGGGTCTGGTTGTGCAACGGGTGGATCTTCCCGGCGGCGAAGTCTCGTGGACCGTGCTGGATGAGGATTATGCGGTGGTCGGACCGGTGGATCGGTTCCTTGGCTGCGACAGTCCCCGGCCGAGCGGGCAGGGAATGTCACTCGGCTACCGCGGGCAGGTGGTCACTGCTCGGCGTCGACCATCAATCGGAAGCTGGCGGCGGTCGGCTCGTTCTATGAGTTCCACCAGCGTCACGGCGTGGAGTGTGAGTTCTTGTGGTCGCTGCGTCGTGGGTGCGGCCGAGCGGGGTCGTGGCGGCCATTGCTGGCCCATCTGGGCGAGTCTCCGCGGCCGCGCAAGGAGATCAAGCTGAAGGTGCCGAAGCGGACTCCGCGGGTCTTGAGCCCGGCGCAGATCGCGCCCACCGAGAGGCCCGAGAAGAACTCGGCATCATCCCGACGTTTGCCGACCCTGACCGCAGAGCGAGCTTCATCACCATCAGCGAAACAGTCGGAATCGACCTCGGCCACACCGACGCCAGCCTGTGGTTCCGCTTCCTCGGCCGACAAGACATGACTCTGATCACAGACCCATCAGAGTTCCCCGAGGCCCGCTGGTGGACTCCCCAAGTCCGGGCCGCCAGGAGTCGCTCGTGTCGCGATGTTGCTCGTTGAATTCCGACCCGTAAGCCGTGCCAGATTCGTGCTGAGCTTCGTGGTCGACCGCCGCATAGAGCGTGGCGAACATGCGCAGTCCCGTCACCACGATCTGCGTCAGGGCGGGGAGGGGATCCGACCGAACCTGCAGCCGGACTGCAAGTCAGTTCACGAGGGCACGGCGGCGTGCATCGCGGACGATGCGATCAGCGGTTTGATCGGGGGTAAGAGCCGCGGTGTCGAACCACCAGCCGAGATCGCCGAGCTCGCGCTTCATGTCGGCGTCGAGGGTTTCGTAGCCGTCGAAGTCGAACCGTTCACGTGGATCCCTGATCGTGTTGCGGTATTGGCACACGTCGATGGCCGGTGCGAGGACAACGAACAAGACCTGGCGAGGCGTGAGGAGCTCGAGGAAGAAGTCCAGCTTCTCGCGGGAGGGGATCATCGCATCGATCAGGGGTGTGAAGCCGGCGTCGGAGAAGTTGTTCGCCAGCGTGCACAGATTGCGGTGCAACAGCTCCACTTGCCGCGCTGCTTCGTCAGCGGGCTCGCCCAGCGCCCAGACGAAACCGCTGACAATCATCTTGTTGAGCTCATCGCCGTCGAGCCGAGCCGAACGTGGCAGCCGCTCGGCGACCAGCCTGGTCACGGTGGACTTTCCGGCCCCGGGCATACCCGTCACAATCAGGCAGTTCGGCGCTCCAACACTGCTCATGACCGGAATCGTGGCAGCGTGCCCGCTGGTCGGCAATCGTATTTCCCAGGAGCGGTTCTCAGTGAGAAGCAAGACCATCATGTACGGGGACAACAGGTTCCGCTGCCGGAAGGAGGCGCGGCGCAAGGACCGTCGCGAGGACGACCAGGGAGGCTGGAGCATCCGCTCGGCGTGCCGATCCTCGGTGTACTCCCATCGGCCACGGACCGTCAGACCGTCACCCCCGGCATCTCCTGCCAGGGCGACACCGCCAGCCGGCGGTGGTCACCACGGGGCAGGGCCAAGGCGGTCGGTGAAGGTGCCGGTCGGCCCGTCCGCGTCGATCATCGCGAGTTTGATGATCGAGTCGGTGGCCTCGGTGATCGTCAAGCCGCTGCCGGTGTTCCTGTTCATGTCGGTGGCGGCGTATTTGCGGTTGGCGATATCTCCGGGAGTGGCGACGTTGAAATTGATACCCGGGAGCGCCTGGGCATAGCGGACGGTGATCATGTTCAGCGCTGCCTTCGACGAGGTGTAGGCAAGCTCGTGCATCTTCGAGACGGGCTGGGCCGGATCGGTCACGACCCTGATGGAACCACCGGGGCCGGACACCATTACCACCCGTGGATGATCCGCCGCCTCCAGCAGGGGAAGGAATGCGTGCGTGACTCTGACCGGTCCGTAGACGTTGGTGTCGTAGACGGAATGGATCTCGTTCGCTGTCGCGTCCGCGGGCGTGGTGCCCCGACCTGACACGCCGGCGTTGTTGATCAACACGTCCAACCGGTCGGTGTGCTCTCGGACGAGCCGCTCCGCGTCGCGCACCGACTCGTCCGAGGTCACGTCGAGCGGCACCATGATCACGTCCGCGCCACCGTGGGTCAGCCGGTCAACGGCCGTGCGTCCCCGATCTCGATCGCGTGAGCCGAGGAAGATCATCCATCCCTGTTCCCCGAGCCGCCTGGCCGCCTCGAGACCGATTCCCTTGTTGCCTCCGGTGATCAGCACCGAGGTCTGTTCTGCGCTCGTCATGCCTCTAAGACGAAACGCGCCACCCGGCTATGACACGTGGCGAGCCACCTCAGTGGAGAACTCGGGCACGTAGGGAAGTGGTGGTGGAAGCGTCGATGGTTCAGCCGGGCCGAACGCGCATCGGCACACGAGCTTCAGGCGTGCAGCTATCGGTCGTGTCGGTCGTGGCGGCTCACGCGCTGGTGCACCGTGTCCGGGTGCGGAGGCTAGAAGCCCTTTGTCGTCGCGCCTTGCAGGATCCGGTGTAGCCCGGGAGCATCGCGGAACCAGTGTGTTTGGAAGTCGAGTGCCTGAGCCGCCTCGATGTTCGTCCTCGTGTCGTCGACGAAGAGGCACTGCGCCGGGTCTGCGCCGGCGGCCTGGCTCGCACGCAGAAAGGCCTCAGACTCCGGCTTCGCGAACCCGAGGTCGCAGGACACCAGCAGCTCTGTGAAGAACTCAAGCTCCGGCTGCATCGCCCGCACGACCTGCCAGTAGTAGTGGTCGACGTTGGACAGCAGAACAAGGCGGTGGTTCTCCGACAGGGCCTTGACGAAGTCGGCCATGCCCAGCATGGGCCAGGAGTAGGGCTCGAGCCAGGCGGCTTCGAACTGCGGGTAGGTCAGTGTGAGTCCGTGTGCATCGACGAGTTGGCGATGTACTTGGTGCAAGGTCACCTCGCCGGTGATGATCTCGCGGCGGGCCATGAGCCCGTCGAAGCGTCGAAGGGCGTCGTCGGGATCGGTGCAGTGTCTGGCGAGTCGCGCCGGCACGATGTCATTGTCGAAGGCGATGATCACGCCGAAGAGGTCGAAGATGAACGCCTCGATGGGTGGTCCGGTTCGGCTCACGGACGTTCTCCCGTTGTCGACGAGGTAGCAGCCACCGACTTCTTGATCGCTGGGTGTTGGTCCGTCGTTGTCATTCGCCTGTTCCGCGTGTGTTGGTGAGCAAAACGGGATAAGAGGACCGGAGTTCCTCTGCGGCCTGTGATCGCACCCAGGCAACGGGTCACCGGCGCTAGCGGTCCCCAGCAAGTCGGGTCACCACTGGGTGATGAGCGGCGGGTCCGGCTCGTGTTGCCGCCAGGCTTCAGCGAGGCGGGTGAGGCGGGTGGGGGCGGCGATCCCGCGTATGGTGGCGATCTTGCCGTTGGTGATGTCGAACGTGACGGCGCCGATGACTTGGTCGTCGAGCACGAAGAGGATGGCGGGGGCGCCGTTGACGAGCGCGTAGTGGATCGTAGGCGTGCCGCCGGCAAGTCGCCGTTTCGCGGGTGTGGGTTTGAGTCCGGCTCTTGCGACGGCAGCGATGCGCTGTGGGGTGTTGTACTGCAGCAGCGTGTCGGCAGGGCCGGCGGCGTTGGAGTCCGAGATTGCGGTCGCGTCGTCGGTGAGCAGCGCCACCAGCCGTTCGGTGCGGCCCGAGGAGGCAGCGGCGAGGAATTCCTCGACGATCCTGCGAGCGGAGGCTGGGTCCACTTCGCCGCCGCGGCGGCGCACGGCGGCGAGGCGGCGCCGGGCCCGGTGGAGGTGCTGCTGGCTTGCGGACTCAGTGATGTCGAGGATCTCGGCGATGTCGGCATGGCTGTAGGAGAATGCTTCGCGCAGGACGTAGACGGCCCGCTCAAGAGGTGAAAGGCGCTCCATCAGAGTCAGCACAGCCAGTGAGACTGATTCGCGCTGCTCGATCATGTCGGCCGGGCCGAGCATCGGGTCGCCGTCAAGGAGCGGTTCCGGCAGCCAGGCGCGGACCCGTTCGCGGCGGGATTGCGCCGAGCGGAGCCGGTCGAGGCACAGGTTGGTGACGACCTTCGTCAGCCATGCTTCCGGCACCTTGATCAGCTGCCGATCCGCGGCCTGCCAGTGCAGGAACGCGTCCTGCACGGCGTCCTCGGCGTCGGCGGCCGAGCCCAGCAGCCGGTATGCCAGCGAGGCCAGCCGGTTCCGGCTGTCCTCGAACCGGTCAGTGTCGAAGGGATCAGTGACGGTGCTGTCCACGCGGGCCACCCTAGGTTGGATCTTGCGGCCGGATACGGACACATTGGTTCACTTCTTGGCGAGTGCCTCGCGCCGGATCCACTGGAGCAAGGTGGGGTTGTCGACGGTCGTGATGACACTAACGGTGGTGCGGTGATAGCGGTCGTCGTCCAGCAGGCCCAGCATGCTGGCGGCGAGGTCCGCACGGGCCGTGAACCTGCCGTCCGCGTGACCCTCGACAACAGTGTGGCTGGTGACCGCCGACAGGTCGTAGAGCCCACTCGGGCGCACGATCGTCCAGTCCAGATCGCTGGCGCAGACCAGCGTTTCCATTCGCCGCATGTCGTCGTAGAGCGTTTTACCCAACACCCGCGTCACGTATGGCAGTAGTACCCGGTTGAAGAGGAATCCGCCATCGGAGTACGAATTCGGGTCGACTCCGCTCGAGCTGACCACGGCGAGCCGGCGTACATGATGCCGTTCCATCGCGGCGACGATATTGGCCACACCTTGCGAATAGGTGCTGATCGGTTCCTTTGCCGCGGGCACTCCGAGCGTCGACAGCACCGCGTCCCGCTCCGCCACGGCAGCGTCGACCGCTGCCGGATGGAGTACGTCGGCACCGATCACCTCCAGACGATCATGGTGCAGCGGAAACGAGTTCGGCCGCCGGGTGACCGCGGTCACCTGATGTCCGGCAGCGAGCGCCTGGTCGGTGAGCAGCCGCCCGGTCGGGCCATTGGCCCCGAATACCGTGATCCGCACAATGACACTCCATTCCTGGTGACGAATCTGCTGGGTAGGTGGCTACCCGACCGCCTTCTCGGCAGACCTGTCCGACTGGGCGGCCAGGCGGTGCCGGCGCTTGGGCAGGCCGAAGGTCGGGTGCGAGGTCCCCCACAACGCCCCGTTTTGGATGGCCTCCTTGACGCGCACAGCCTTCCGGCCGCCCAGGAACTTCGGCCTCGCCTGTGCCGCACCGTCGATCAGCTGCAGGATCCCGTCCCGCTGCCCGAGGCTGATCGCGTTGTACTGATAGACCAGCTTGGTGTTGGCGATCTTGCGGCCGGTCAGACGCCCCACGATCGCGTTGATCGCCTGCCGGCCGGTGAAGCCGGCCGATCCGCAGTTCATCGGCAGCTGCCGGCCGTTGTCACCGAGGGTGTACACACTGTCACCGACCGCGTAGATGCTGGGGTGCGAGACCGACCGCATGGTGCGATCAACGACGATCTGACCGTTGTCGGTCACCTCGAGACCACCAGCGGCGGCGATCGGGCTGACCGCGAACCCCGCCGTCCACACGGTTGCGTCGGACGCCAGGGCGGTGGCGTCGGCGCACAGCACCCGCGCCGCGTCGACGGCATCGACACTGGTGTGTTCCAGGACTGTGATGCCCAGCCGGTCGCAGGCCTGGCTCAGGTGGCTGCGGGCTCCGGCGGAGAGCCGGGCTCCGAGTTCGCCGCGGGCGATGAGCGTCACCGACAGGCCGGGCCGGGATTCGGCGATCTCGGTGGCGGTCTCGATGCCTGTCAACCCATCGCCGACGACCACCACGCTCCCACCTTCTCCCCGGTTTTCCAGGCTGTCCAGGCGTTCACGCAGTCGCAGTGCCGCGGGCCGGCTCGCGACGTCGAAGGCGTGCTCGGCCACGCCGGGGACGCGCTGGTCGGCGACGTGGCTGCCGAGCGCGTACACAAGCGTGTCGTAGCCGACCTCGCCGCCGCCGTTGGAGTCGGCCACAGCAACGATCCCGCGTTCAGGATCGACGGCGGTGACACGGGCCACGTGCAGTCGTATCCCCGTGCCCGCGAAAACGTCGCCGAGCTTCGGAGCCTTGATCTCCCGGCCGGCTGCCAGCTGGTTCAGGCGCTGCCGCTGGACGAAGTCCGGCGCGGCGTTGACCACAGTGATCTCGGTGTTCGCCGGGGAAAGCCGGCGGGCCAAGTTCCCGGCCACGTACGCCCCGGCATAACCGGCGCCGAGGACGACGATGCGGTGCTTCATGGGTTGCTCCTGTCAGTTGGCCTGCTCTCGGTGAGTTGAGCGGAACAGCGGCCTGATTGCTGACAGAACTAGGTGTGACCTGGGGCACAGAACAACAGGACTGGTGTTCTACGTCCGGATTCTCCACGACCTGTTCAGTAACGGTCGTCAATGGTGACCGTTGACCGGCCGACAAGACCACCGAGCAGCCGTAGGCGTCCGCGTCACCGCAACCCGATGCCCACGCCCCACCAACGGCTCAACCAGGCCGACTCTCAGCCCTTCAACTCCACCCGCCGAACTGGCTACAACCCCGACAACACTCACCGCGGGAAAGCCAAGACATGAAGCAGGCCGGCGATCGACGCAGCACCCACGATCTCGCCGCCGGCAATTCGCTCCCGCACCGAAGCAAGCTCGATCCACTCGACCCGCTCAGCCTCGTTGACATCCACCGGTACGCCGATCCGCTCGGCGCCAACGGCAACGAACAAGAGATTCTCCGCATCCGTCGTACCCACCGACGGCTGCAACTCCAGAAGCCGAGCGACACCTCGCGGCCGCCACCCCGTCTCCTCCTCAACCTCACGAGCAGCTGTAACAGCCGGATCCTCGCCAGGCTCGACATATCCCCCAGGCAACTCCCAAACCCACCGATCGACGATGAACCGATGCCGCCACATCATCAGCACCCGCTCCCGCGCCTCATCAAGTACTACGACCATCGCCGCCTTCGGCATCCGCAACACATACTGCTCAAACCGCACCCCATCCGGCAGCTCCACCGCCGCAATACTCAGCTTCAACCGCCGGGTGTCATCAACAACCCGCTCACCATGAATCGTCCAGACCGTCGACTCACCTTCGCGTCCTACCATCAACCCACTCCGTGATAACGATCGCCCAGCTCCTGAGCGCAGCACTCAGCAGCATTCCGTACTGCGAAGTCGGCGTCGAACATGCCCAACCACCGGCCAGCAGACGCCGCGCTAGCGTCACCAATAGGATCCTGATGGGGAGAGCGAGTGTGTCCGCCCTACGTCATGGAGACCTGATGTACTACGTCGGAGTGGACCTCGCCTGGGGTCAGAACAAGATCACCGGCCTCGCAGTCATTGATGCAGCCGGAGAACTGTTGGCTGCCACCCAACGGAAGACCGACGACGAGATCCTCGACTGGCTAACCCCATGGACTGCCGGCCCATGCCTCGTCGCCATCGACGCACCAATCATCGTCACCAACCCGACCGGCAACCGCCCATGCGAGAGCCTCGTCAACCGACACTTCGGCAAGTACAACGCTTCCTGCCACTCGGCCAACCTCGCAAAGCCACACTTCGCCAACGGCACCCGAGCGCTCCGCCTCGCCGACCAACTCGGCCTCGCCGTAGACCCACAGGTCCGGTCCGACCGTCGGGCAGTGGAGGTCTACCCACACCCGGCGATCGTCGTACTCTTCGACCTGCCAAAGATCCTCCAGTACAAACACAAGCCCAGGCGCGATCTAGAACACCTTCGGCGTGAGCTCATCCGCCTGCTCAATTACCTAGAAGCCCTCGATACAGCTTCTCCCCCACTGCGGCTACGCGACAGCACCGATTGGCAACGGATCAGGCTGGCAACCCTGCAGGCCGTGCGGAAAGCGGATCTCGGCCGCGTCGAGGACTCGATCGACGCAGTCGTCTGCGCGTACATCGCGGCGTACTCCGAAGCCAATCCGGCCGCCGTACGAGTGATGGGCGACATCGAAACCGGCTACATCCTCACGCCGGTGACACCAGACATCGCCCGCGCCTTCGACTCAACCTAAGACTCTGGGAGCGGCCGCCCAGCCGGGGCGCCTTGACCGAAACCTCAAGCCACCAAGGGCCTTCGGCGCGATCACACTTCTCCTTCAGTCAGGCTGTCCCGGAGACGCCGAGCCAAGCCCTTCGGCGCCATGATGCAGTAGCTCTCGGCAAGCAACTCCGACACCTCATCCCAGTCGGTCTCATCCTCATCAAGCACCATCCCGACGACGTCGTTGCCCCACCTCGCCTTGAAGAACGGAGGCCCGACAGTCGTCAGCGCGGCAAGCTCGGGCCCCGCCGCACGAAACGTCATCACGGTCACCGGCCCGTCATCGCCGGCCGCATCGGCGTACGCCGCAGGCACCCCCGACTCGATCGTCAGCACATGAGCGAATGTCCGCTTCCGGATCCGCCACCGCGTCCCGACCCACGCGTCCTCTTCATACGCGTCCGGGAACCCCTCGCAGATCTTCCCGAGCCGCTCAACCACCTCAAGCGGCGCATCACTCGTCTCGGTCACCGGTGAACCTCCCTCAACCCCGACGCTAACTCCCGCCTCCGACAGTTAGGTCGCGTGCGGCGCTCCCCTGGATCAATAGGTTAGGTACAAACAAACTCACACGAGTGGATCACCTTTGACCTGGCGAACCGACCTGGCCGTACTGCGGCACCGCGAGGTGCGCTTCTTCCTGGGCGCTCGTTTCGTCTCGTTGCTTGGTTCCGCAGTCGGCCCGATCGCTCTGGCGTTCGCGGTTCTGGATCTGTCTGACTCCGCCAGGACGCTCGGACTGGTCCTGGCCGCCCAGAGCGTGCCGATGGTTGCTCTGATGCTGGTCGGTGGTGTCATCGCCGACCGACTGCCCCGGCGTCTGGTCCTGGTCGTGGTGCACCTCGTCTGCGCAGTGACGCAGGCGTCGGCGGCGACCCTGCTCGCGACCGGTCAAGCCAAGATCTGGCACCTGATGGTGCTCGGTGCGATCAACGGCGTCGCGACCGCGGTCGCGCTGCCCGCGTTGTCGGGAATTCTGCCCGAGCTGGTGGATTCAGCCGAGCTGCCGCAGGCAAACGCTGCGTCGGGGATCGCCCGGTCAACC